>CAZYXQ010000124.1:0-3273 GCA_964651235.1 uncultured Gammaproteobacteria bacterium | reverse complement strand
TATGGTTAGGCTTTCTTTTAATAACAGCATTAAGCAATATGGCTGAACCTTCTGGTTCCTCTTTCCGGCAAATTAATATGTTTCTTTTACTTTTTTTAAGTTTTGCGGCCGCTGCTGTTAGTGTTAACACGAAAATATACGAAGATCATGTTAATTAGAAAACAAGATTTAAGCATGTTGCTTTTTTATTATTTAGGTTATTCAGGTATTAGAAACCTGATTTTTCGAATTCAAAAAAAAGCTATAACAAGACTTTTAGCCTTTCATGATGTGATGCCTGAAAGCACAAAGATATTTGAGGATAAGTTATTATTTTTAAAACAAAAAACGAATGTCATAAGTATAGACGATTTTTTTGCTGGTAGATTGTCCACTAAAAAAATTAATATAGTTATTACATTTGATGATGGCTATAAAAGCTGGATAACAGATGTATTGCCAATCTTGAAAAAGCTTGAATTACCTGCAACTTTTTTTGTTTCTTCCGGTTTTATCGGCCTATCAAAAAATGAGGAAGCAATTTACGTAAAGACTAAGCTTTTCAGAACATTGCCGCCCAGGGAAATAACCGGCAGTTTAAACGAAACTGACGTTAGGCTGCTTGCCGATAATGGTTTTTCGATTGGCGGCCATACAATTAATCATATTGATCTCGAAGCGCCACACAGTATCGATCAACTAAAATATGAAATTGCAGAAGATAAAAGCAGGTTAGAAAGAATGACAGGAACAAACATTAATTATTTTTCTTATCCAACAGGCGCATACAAAAACCCTCAAATTAACTTGGTAGAATTATTACGCAAGTTAGCTTACAAAGGTGCTGTAACAACAATAACCGGTTTTAACACCATAAATACGAATCCTTTTTTATTGCGGCGTGAAATTACCGGCGCAGCTATGCAACACAATGTATTCAAAGCCCGCGTCTACGGGAATTATGATGGTGTCAACTTCATAAAAAAGCTCACTAGTGCTTTTTCCAGGATTTATTGCTACTAAGTCGGAGAACAAGACAGAAAGGATTTGCTTATGATTGACCGTTTACGATACAGAAGACAGTTTTTACTAACAAGGAAATTAATGTCAGAACTCGATAATTGGACGGTCATAAAAACAGGTAATTACTATTTGCAAGTACACCCTGACCTAGAAATAACCACAACAAGCGACGTAAAGAAATCATTAATCCTTCTGGGGTATTTATTTGATCCGCAAAACTATCAAGCAAACAATAAAGATATCTTGCAACATCTTTTAGCATCAACAAATAACTTTCATGAATTGATCATTTCACTGAAACCATATCCAGGCCGGTACGTGCTTTTCTATCAGGACGATAAATACTTCTATCTCATCCAAGATGCCCTTTCGCTGAGAGAAGTATATTACTGTCAACTTGAAAACACTGTTGTTTGTGGTTCGCAGCCAAATTTGCTGGAACGTTTTGCACAGCCAGCTATAATAAAATCTACTGATCCTGAACTTTTGGATTTTGTGCAAAAGCATCTTCCATCTGTACGTAATGGGCGTTTATGGGTTGGCGATGAAACATGTTTTGATAATATTAAACATCTGATACCTAACCACTACCTCGATCTAAATTTGCTGGCTGTGAAAAGGTATTGGCCCGAAAACAAACTGGAGAATATCGCTCTTGATAAAGCGGCAGAACTTGCTGCAAATTACCTTAAGGGTGTGCTTAAAGCTGTTACCTACAGACACAAGGTCATGATGGCTGTAACATCAGGTATTGACAGTCGGTCTCTTCTAGCTGCATCTAAAGAAGTGCAAGACAGTGTATACTATTTTATCAATAAACATAAAAACCTATCTGAAGATAGTTCAGATATAAGGATACCCAAGCAAATATTTGATAGATTGAATTTACCATTTCACATACACAATGAAGAAGGTCCCGTGGATGAAGAATTTAAAGAAATTTTTCTAACTAATACTTTTATGGCAAAGGATGCATTACTACCAGCTGTATACAATGTTTATTACAAAAACCATAAAGATAAAGTAAATTTGCTTGGCGTAGGTGAAATAGGGCGCGAATACTATGGGAAACCGCCAAACGATTTAGATGGATATTACTTGGCAAGGTCTCTAAAGTATAAAAACTCAAAATATGCAGTTAAGCAATGTAGTAAATGGCTACAGGAAACATTATCACTAGCAAAAGCATGTAATGTGGATATTATGCAGCTCTTTTTATGGGAATATTTATTGGGCAATTGGGGATCCGTAGGCAATTCAGAATCTGACATAGCAATTGAAGAGTTTGATCCATACGATTGTCATTATATATACGAAATCATGCTGGCAGCAAAAAAAAATCAAAAAGATATTTTTCACAATCTTTTTCAAGAATTGTGGCCCGAGTTGCTTGAATTTCCCTTCAATCCACCTGAAACGAAAAAGGACAAGATCAAAGTGTTACTTGGACATATGGGTATATATAAAATCATAAAGCGGTTAGGATACCGGATCGATCGCTGGCGGTATTTCAAAATATAATTATAATAGAGCATATGTAAGCTAAAAGCCGGGACAAGCAATCAATATCTTTAATATATTTCAAACATTCATTTTATCGTCTATAAATTTAATATTTACTAAGCAATCCCGCAAGGATGATTGATGTATGCCCAAATACTATTCTTTTTAATCAACATATGTTTTTACAATTACATGATATAATTCCTCACCTGAAGAATTCTATCTTCTTTAAAAACATTTTAATCGTGATGTCAGGAACGGTTATGGCCCAAGCGATCGGATTCGTACTCCTTCCCATCATAAGCCGTTTGTTTAATCCAGCTGATTTTGGTTTATTTGGCTCTTTCTTGGCTGTTGTGGGAGTCATTTCTGCAGGAACTACCATGGAATATAGTCAGGCAATCATGCTACCGAAAGAAAAGAGCGATGCATTCAATCTTTTTTTTGTTTCCTGCCTTTCAACTATAATTATAACTTTACTTTGTATAATGGCATGCTTGATTATTCCATCATATATTATGAATCTGATGAATGCAAAACACACATGGGTGCTTGCGTTGTTTGTATTTTCCATTTTAATTATTGGTTTCAATATTTCCCTTCAAGCCTGGTGTGTTCGTACAAAAGCTTTTAAGCAAACATCAGCATCACAAGTTATTCGAAGTCTTTCATCTAATAGTATGCAGATAGGTTTTGGTTTTTTTAAAGCAGGAGCAGCTGGTTTGATTATCAGTAATATTTTAGCTGATTTATTAGCCTGCATCAACC
>CAZYXQ010000123.1:0-3308 GCA_964651235.1 uncultured Gammaproteobacteria bacterium | reverse complement strand
GGTTCTTATCCAAAAATGGAGCAGATTTTATAGTTCACAATCCCCTTCTTTCTTTAAGTCAATTCGTATCTCTTATCGGATTTGTATTTATGATGATTAATCTGTTACTTACTACAAGATTAAGATTTATTGAAGAGTTGTTTGGGGGTCTTGATAAAGCGTACGAAGCACATATCGTATTAGGAAGCACATCGTTTATTTTACTTGTAAATCACCCCCTTTTATTAGCCATACAAGCACTTCCAAACGTACAGGTTGCAAAAAATTATCTATTACCCGGTCTGTATCTATCTTATAACATGGGAATAATTGCCCTATATCTATTATTGTTTGGTTTTGTAAGTATGGTTTTTATGAAATTACCCTTTCATATATGGAAGATAATGCATCAGATAATGGGATTTGCTGTAATTTTTGGAGGAATTCATGTAATGATAATCGGTAGCGATATTGCACGATTTTTACCGTTAAAACTATGGATATTATTTTGGTTACTAGTGGGAGGTTGTTCATTTATTTACACTTTATTTTTTTATAACCGTATCGGTTCGATATTTTCTTATCTGGTTACAAAAAAAGAACAAATTAATGACATAATAAACATATATGCAAAACCGGTAAATAGAAAAATCGAATTTGTTCCTGGACAGTTTGCATATATTTCCTTTTCAAATAAATTAGTTGGACACGAGCAGCATCCGTTTACCATTTCTTCTTCTCCGCATGAAGAAGAAATCAGAATATCAGTAAAAATGCTTGGAGATTATACAGAAAAGTTATCCCTGATTAATCCTGGAGACAACATGTATCTTAAGGGTCCATATGGAAAGTTTGGCGAGGTATATATTGATGGAAAAAGACCCCTTGTTTGGATTGTTGGTGGAATCGGTGTAACTCCTTTTTTGAGCATGCTTCGTTACTATGAGAAAACTCTTCAAGAACGGAATATACTTCTTTTTTATTGTTACAAAACGAAGGAAGAAGGAATTTTTGTAAGTGAAATTGAGCGTTTAACCCGTGAAAAAAAACAAATAAAGGTATATGAATGGTGTTCGGCTCAAAGAGGCCGTTTTAGTGTAAATCAAGTTATGGAAATACTTGAACAATACGAAAATTATGATATTCAGATATGCGGTCCTTCGCAGATGATGGATTCACTTGAAGAACAATTTGAAAATGAAGGAATCGATAAACAACGTATTATTATTGAACGATTTCACCAGTTATGATGATGAAATATTTAAGACAACTTTTACAAATAACCATTGTTTATTTTGTTGTTTTAACCATTTTCATTATTGGCCTTATGATTGTACCAAGATTTCCAGATCGTAAACAGAATAAAATTATTACTATTGTGGAGGTTACTCCGACAATAAAAATTCAGAATCAACGCAACCTTTCAAAT
Organism: uncultured Gammaproteobacteria bacterium; assembly: GCA_964651235.1. Lineage (GTDB taxonomy): Bacteria > Patescibacteriota > Microgenomatia > UBA1406 > GWC2-37-13 > YC2-FULL-38-9. The sequence goes on along the minus strand of CAZYXQ010000123.1, from coordinate 1,900 downwards.
TATGAATTACATACGACTAAAGAAGACTGTTGGATACGCATTAACGATAATATATACGATCTTACACGATATTTTGATCACCACCCTGGTGGAAACGATATGCTGGAAAAGTACTGTGGTAAAGATGCAAGCCAAGCATTTGTGACAAAAGATGGAATGGGTAATGACCATTCACAAACCGCTTATACATTACTTCAGAAATATCGTATTTCAAATCTATGAAAATACTCATAATTGAAGATGACAACAGAATAGCTAATAACGTGAAACGAATACTGGAGCAAAATGGATATGAAGTGCATATTGAAGAAACAGCAGAGGGTGGAATGTATGAAGCAGAAAACAATCGATATGACGTAATAATTCTTGATTGGATGCTTCCGGATGATGATGGTCTTAATATATGCAAAAAAATGAGAAACAAAAAAAATACAACACCCATATTAATGCTTACTGCAAAAGGTCAAGTTGATGACCAGGTAAAAGGACTAACATCAGGAGCCGATGATTATGTTATAAAACCATTTTTATCTGACGTTTTTCTGGCAAGGATTAATGCTTTAGTACGAAGAAAAAATAATATAAACCTCAATTCAATAATTACAGTAGGAGATTTAAAAATATATACCAATACTGTTACAGTTATGTATCGTGATGATCAGATTGATTTGGCACCAAAAGAATACGATTTATTACTGTATTTGGCCACACACAAAAATCAAGTTATTGATAGAATGCAGTTAATGGAGGAAGTGTGGGGGGATACAGTAAACGATTTCTCAAATACGGTGGATGTACATATTCGATATCTTCGAATAAAGCTTGATTTGCGATATCAAGTAAACCTGATACGTACCGTTATTAATAAGGGATATATGATATGCGACAATTTACTACAAGAGAAAAAGTAGGCATTCAATACTCCATTTTTTTTTCGTTTTCGCTTATTATATTTGCCGTAATTTTTATTGTTGCATTCCGGATACTTTCTATTTCAGAACTTAAAAAAGAATTAGTTCATGAATTTGGTGAAATCATATTTGATCATATAGCTGCAGATGAAAAAGGTATCTATTTCAAAAAAGATGAAAAAGGAGAAACATTAAGAATGCATTTATTTAATGACGGAGTAAGTGCTCTATTTTTTAACAATAAACTGGAGGTAATGCGTACATACGGTGTATTTGAATCTAATAAAAAATCCGAACAAGAAGTCATGCGAATAAAAACTCTGATTAATACTGCAACAAAAGAAAAAAAGGTTATTGACACTTCAGTTGAATGGCAGTCGGTAAAATATTTTTCGCTCATATCTCCTGTACAGTATAAAGGAGTTACAGTCGGATCATTTATTCTTGCAAAACCAATGAGTGAATATGATTCTTTGCTTTCGGTTATTGTAGGGATTTTACTGATTTTAGGAATAATTGGTATATTAACTAGTATCGGATTAGGATATTATTTTACCCAGAAAGCGTTCGCACCGATAACCACCATTATTAATAAAATAAAAGAAGTAAATTTAAATGCTTTACGGCAACACATTATTCTTAAAGGACATCCAAAGGATGAATTGGTTGAGTTGGTAAATACCTACAATAATATGTTAACACGACTAGATGAAATGTCTTCCAAGCAAAAAGAGTTTATTGCAAATGTTTCTCATGAATTAAAAACCCCCCTTACAAGAGCTATTACCTCACTTGATGTGATTTTGGGTCAGAAGTCACTAGAAAAAGACGAAATAAGTATGGCAAGACAAGATCTTTTAGAAATAAATACCTTAATAGAGCGACTGTTATTTTTAGGAAAGTTAAAAGAAGGAATGCTTCCAAGCGGAAGTGTTTCATTGTTTAATCTGATTGAAGAAATTAGGCGAAAATTTGAAAAAGAATTGAGT
>CAZYXQ010000122.1:0-3404 GCA_964651235.1 uncultured Gammaproteobacteria bacterium | reverse complement strand
GAGTAAATGTAATAAAGGGTATGGGAACTGATGATGTATTTAAACTTGGATCATATGTCTATGAACGCCTGATCAAATACTGGCAAGAGGGACCGATTATTGTAATGGTATGGGAAGGACCTCATGCAGTTGAGATTGCCCGTAAAAAAAGAGGTCATACTATACCACTTCTGGCTCAAACCGGATCAATACATGCGGATTATTTGTTTGATTCCTCAATTCTTTCCTCCTCGCTCAATCGTGTAGTAAAAACTTTTATCCATGCATCAGGAAGCGTTGAGGAAGCGGAACGGGAAATCAAATACTGGTTCCCGAACTATGTATTTCCGGAATATGAGAGAGAGATAGATAAACTTTATCTAACTTAAAATCACAAATTACAAATTTCAAATTACATACAAATCACAAATAACAAACAGTAAGGTTTCAACTTTTTGAAACTTGGAATTTGTAATTTGAATTTTTTCTATACATGACCAAACAAAAAGCCTTACTCATCATCAAACCCGATGGTGTAAAACGGGGGCTAATCGGGACCATTCTTGCACGTTTTGAGCGTGTGGGACTCACCATCATAGGACTTAAATTTATTATGGCAGACCCGAAGACCGTTAAAGCACATTATCCTGAAAATGACACGTGGTTTGGAAAAGTGGGACAACGCACCCTAACAAACTATGCAAAAAAAGGACTGGATGCAAAAAAAGTATTTAATACAGATAACCCTGTCGCAATAGGGAAAACCGTTAAAAACTGGCTCATTTCATATTTTCAGGAGTCACCGGTTTTGGTTGCCGCAGTTGCCGGATATGAAGTCATCGAAATCGTACGGAAACTTTCAGGTAATACAATCCCAGTACTCGCAGCCCCCGGTACAATACGCGGTGATTTTTCACATGACACTATAGATCTTGCTAATGAGCAAAACCGTCCCTTAAGAAATATTATTCATGCTTCAGACAGCGTTGAAGACGGTGAAAAAGAAGTTGCCTTATGGTTTACCAACACAGAATTATTTGACAATGTACGATCCGATGAGAGTATAATGTTTCCAGGTGAATAATGTATGAAAAAAACTGTGTCGGTTTTTATTCTGCTTTTTCTTCTCTTTGCAGTAACTGCACTCCTGCTTCAACCCGTAATACTTCCCCATTTAAGAAAGCTGTTTACGAAAATAACAGGCTCACAAGATTATTCACAGACTTCACAAGCAGTGGTTATCGGAACAGGAGATACAAATAATGACGGTGTCGTTGATTTTTCCGATGTATATACTGTCCTTGGAGCATGGGAAGAACAAACTCAACCGCCAACAGATCAATATGCTGACGGAAAAATTAACTCATATGATTTTACGGTGATCACCCAACATCTTGGTCAAAAATAATATGGATAAAGAAACAAGCGAACTCGGAATTTGGTTAAAGACATTTTTTGTATTTATTTCTGCCCTTACATCCGCTGTTTTTTTCTTTTTGTATCTGAATCGTTATATCATTTTTAACCGCGCCGCAGGAGCCAATGGCTCACTTACGTTTGTTAAGGAAAAAATAGTCACAAAACATGCCGAACTTTTTACCGCACAACTTCTTCTTAATACCGATAAAACATTTATCCGCGGAACTGATGTCAAAATTAAGTTTGACGCATCACGTCTTGAGTTAGTCCGGGTGATGCCAAGTGCAAAACAAACAACTACCCTTAACACATTTACCCCTTTAAACGGTTCTGTGTTTGATTACGAACGGGTGATTGCACAGGCTAATCAAACAGGCATAATTGAATTTAGTGCTATTACTGCAAATGTAGAAAAAAGTACCCTTACTGCACCCTATACCGGTGTGGCTATCCTTGCAGAACTTACATTCCGCAGTCTTCAACCAGGAGAAACGACCGTTGCAATAGTAAAAAATCACCCCACACATGACTCCACCATCATCGAAGATATAAATCCTCCTCAAAATATTTTATCCAAAACAAATACCCTGATCGTTACATCTGAAACTGTGATCCCCTCTCCTACTCCGGTACAATAAAACGGCAATGATATTTTTTACGAAAGTGCCTTTTTATATGCGGAACGATTTTGTTTTATTGCCTGAACTACCCGTTCTACCTCATGATACAGGTGGTCTAAATCCTTATTATTTTCGATTACAAAATCAGCCATACCCATACACCGAGCAACCTGTTGACCTTTTGCATTTTTCTCATCCATATGATCCCGTCCGTCAACAACTAAAAACTCATCCCAGGATTTAGGATCCCAGGGTTTTCCCCGCTCAACCACCCGTTTATATCGGACGGCTTTTGTCGCATCAACCGCGATGAGAACAAAGTTTGGCAGCTTTCTTAGGTACTCAACTTCACCGGGGTTTCTAATCCCCTCTACCATCACTCTGGTGCTTCCTTCTTTTTTAAGGATGGAAATTGCCCGTTTTGCAAGTGCGCCGCTCCCCTCTTTACTCCGCAGCTCATCACCTAAGTCCTGCAGTGTCTTGCGGGTAAATTCTGTTACTCCTCTTTTTCGGAGTTCGTCATGAACAATAAATGAAAGTGAAAATGAAACAAATCCGAAGTTTTTTTTAAAATAATCAGCAACCACTCCTTTTCCAGCAGCAAGTGATCCTACCAAACCTACATACAGATGTGTACTCATACCAATACAGACTATCAGGAAGAAAGATAAATATCAATATCAATCAGACGATCCTAAAATAATCAAAATATCAGCCGATTCCGGCTTGACTTCATGTTCGGGCATCTCTCTCACTGCAGCATTAAGGAGAGAAACAAGTTTATTTGTGATAGCTTCATTTTTTCCCGACAGATCGATAATATATGTTTCCTGATAATCCTCTGTTGCGTTTGTTTTTTCTATTACCTCAATTTCTTTTATTGTGCTTCGTATTTTTTCTTCCGTTTTTGCCGCATATCCTTTTATCTGGGTGCCGTTATAAATGGCGATAGTTACCGGTTCGGTTTTATTATTAACTTCTGGAGGAGATGAATTTACTTGCGCGCTACCTGTTGCATCAGCTGGTGGAACAATATTAATAGGACCGAATTCAACAATTTTATTTATCGATGGTCTATACAGAATTGCTTTTTTAACGCCCGTATAGATTAAAACCTTATCCCCATTTTGAGCACGGGCAAAAAATGACTGTCCTTTTAGTTTGGTAATATCAGATACTGTTGCGATTGTCGGTTGTTCCTGTGCCGGTAACACCACCATTGTACCTACCCGATTAATCAAGTCATCTGTTTCAAGTTGTGTTACATTATTCTTTGTCACGTAATCCCCTTTCTTCGACTGTGGTTTGAAAACAAAAAACCCTATCACAACAGTCAAAAAGATTAAAATAATCATCAAGAAGAAAACCAGGTATTTCTTTTTTTTG
>CAZYXQ010000121.1:0-3421 GCA_964651235.1 uncultured Gammaproteobacteria bacterium | reverse complement strand
AAAAAAATCAGTAAATTTTCTTATAATCTTTTTTTTCTTGCCTTGTGGCTAACGTTACGCAGCTATGCCCAGTAGCCGTTTTGCGGGCTTCGTCACTGTCACTCGCAACAAATTTTCCGCGGTGCTCTATTGCTTCATTTCGCTCTGTAACAGGCTATTGGGCATAGGTGCTGTTAGGCACTGTTGCTTTTTATAGATATAATCTCTTATAAAAACAAAGCACACCATATTAATAAACAATAAAGTGTGCTTAGTTATATTTCGGATTTTTATTTTACGGCTGCTGAACAATCTCCAGCATATTCCCAACAACAACCTAAATCTGTAACATAAGAAACACTACCATCGGGATAGTATGTTGTTTCTGTGCAATCAGGTGCAGAAAAGAATGAACTAAAATCTTTCCATGCTGCTCTTAACCAACGTGGTAATGCTTTAACCTCTCCATCATGCAAAAAATTATACCAAGGATTATTTGGATCATTGTATGCAGTATACCAATAATATTGGCTATATCTTGCAATAACTGAGGTTCCAATTACAATTGAGATAAATGGGTCTTCTTTCTTATAGCCAAACAAAAATGATTTGGATTCACCTATACTTGTACCTAATGGATAATTTTTGAGTATTGTATTTTCAAAATTAATTAATTCATGGCAGAATATTTCAGGTTCCTTTTCAATGTTGACTTTTATCAAACCAAAAAGAATATCAAGAAGTTGCTTAGTTGGCAAGTTAATTCTGTCCCAACTGAAAACAAGACTCGGTATTTTATCATCTGCTTCAAGAAGAATTGGGAGATCTTTGGAATAAAAATCTTGGATAGTAGCAAAATAAGATCGTGGTTGATAATGAATACCATTGGAATTCATGACAATATCATGAATTTCTTTGAAAGAAAGCTCCTCAAAGTTTTTTGTGTTTCCAACTGCATCAAGTGCATAGTTGTGACGAATACCGAGTGTTTCCAAGGGATTCTGTCTGTTTGTAAGATACATTTTCGTTTCCATTTTACTCTGTTTTAAGGTTAAATTTATTTAATAAAGGTAAATTTAAAAATTCTTTTTCAATTTCCCAAAAGGGTATGCCCTCCCAATTATCATTATCTATAAATACTTGCTTATATAATGGGAGATGTTGGTTATACGTGGTGCTATTATCAAATGAACAAGCATTTTCAAAGGCAAACTCATTATTTACAAATGATATAATCAAAGTTTGATGCAACAATTGACCTGTTGACTTTTTACTGAAAGTAGTTTTCAGATACATACTTGAATATAACATAACTAAGTGATTATCAATAATTCTAAAACCGGAAGAATAAAAACTACTATCAATACTAACTACGTTGTAATCACCTAATAACAAAGGGGTATTTGGCTTTTTATCAGGTTTAAAGAAAACGGTCATGTATATTGGTGTTCCTTTATCTATATCAACTGAAATTTTTGCAAAAGAAAGTTTACTTGTTTTTTCGTTTTTATTAGTAATTTTTAATTCACAAATATTAAGTGAATCATATTTTGAAAATCCTAATAAAGCAAAGTCAAATTTATCACAACGATTTTTGTCTAAAAAGTCAGGTAAAGTAAAACTAATATCATGAGCTTTAATATAATTGTTTACTAAATTAACGTAAGAAATAGTTGCTTCTTTATTTAATGATTTACCTTGCAGAATTTTTAATTGATAACTATTCTTTTTATAATCATAATAGTTTGTCACAGATAGCTCGACAATCTCTTTAATGGTATCGTTTTCAATAAGAATTTGTCTAAAAAACCCATCTGTATTGAAAGGATATGTTTTCTTACCTACAGATATTGTATTTTTTAATATGCTTAATGTTTTGCAAAAATCAAAAGGGGCAATACTTATTTCAGGTAAATTAATCGCAATTGGAATTAATTCAAATACTATTGTTGTATCAATACTACAGTCAAAAGTTGAATAGTAAAATGTTGCATAACCTACATGAGAAATAACAAGCGTATCAGTGATTTTTAATAATGGTTTGGGGAAATTAAATTTCCCATCATTGTTTGATACAGTGCCAATATTTGTATTTTTAATGTAGACATTAGCATATTTTAAGGGATACTTACTATCTCGATCAATTATGACTCCTGTTATAACTTGCGAACTGGCTTCATACGAAAGAAGTAGTAAAAACGCAAATAAAATTATATTACCGGAAGTTTTGCCCAATAGTCTACAAATGTTTTTAGTAAAAGTATAAAAAAGATTCTTCACTTCAAAGATAAAGTTTAGTATTTTGTTTTTTTTCTGCAATTGTGCCTAACGGTTGGTAGCTAAGAAACGTGGGGCGATTTTAGGATTTTACTTATTCTCTAATTATCATGTAAGTCATGAAAACAAAGCATTGTAAAAACACCATTCGCCCCATGTTTTCTTAGGTGCGGTTATGGGCTGGTTTTATTTTTTAGAGTTTTTCTTACTTGATTTACTGTCTGTTTGGTCATAATAAATCAAGGAGCCTTTATAATATGCATTTACTGTTTTACCAGTAGCTAATGTAAATGTTACATCAAAGATATAATCTGTTCCACTCTGAGAAATAGTAACGTAGCCTCCGGTACATTCATACAGTGTTCCCAGTTCTGTAGCAATATTGTAGTTAAAAGCTACAGCACCAGCTGAAAAAGTTTGTGCAGCAGAATTACTTGCAAGGGAATATGTCCCTGGATTCAAGCCAGTAGGAGAAGAAGACCATAATTCAAGATAAATTAAGTCTCCTGTACCCATTGCGTCATCTTGGGTTATTGTAATGCCATCGTTTACCAAATGTACATCAAAATTATAGTAAGATCCGTCCCAATTACCATAATTTTCTATGTACCCCTTTGTTAAGGCATAATTACTGCCATCATACTTTATTTCATTAGCTTTTGTTACTGTAATTGCTATGGTTGAACTACTAGATTTCTTTCCATTTTTTGAGAAAGCTGTTAATTGTACATTATAAGTGCCAGCATTTTCATAAGAATGTGTTGGGTTTTCTAAAGTGGATGTTGTTCCATCTCCAAAATTCCATTCAAATGTAATACCATCAACAGTAGAGTTGGTAAATGTAATAATCTCTCCTGTAACAACAGATGTTTTACTAACAGTAAAACTAGTTGCAGGTTCTTTTTGACAACTGGTAAACATAGCAATTGCAAAAATTGCTGTTAGAATAATTAAAACTGTTCTTTTCATTTTTTCTTTTTATTAGTTTTCCTACTCGTATAGCTTTTCGGTTCCGCCCCGTTTTTTTGAGTGGTTACTGGTCTCCACTTTTTATATCTAAAACATTTTGTCAGTCGTCCATGACTTTCAAGAAGTGTCGTCCATAGTTGGTGGTTCTCTTGTTTTTTTCATTCAGATGTGCTGTTTTATTACTTGCCCATAACGG
>CAZYXQ010000120.1:0-3429 GCA_964651235.1 uncultured Gammaproteobacteria bacterium | reverse complement strand
GTAGATTTCTTTAATAAAATCGGAGAAAGATTCATTGGTATCCAAATAAAACCAATTTCTTCAGGACAAGCATTAAATCAATATCAATGGATTGAAATGCATAAAGTGAATCATGCGCGATTTCAAAAAGAATTTGGTGGTAAAGTTTTTTTTGTATATTCTGTGAAAACTACTGCTGGTAAGAAAATCTATAATATTGAAGTAATCGATCAAATTCGTGCTGAAATTGAACTATTGAGTAAAGCATAAATAATTGCCACATACCGCCAACATGCCGCTAAATCGCAACAATGAAGCGGATTACCTCTATTATACATTCTCCCTTTGCTGCGTTTAGCGGCCACACGTTAGCGGGTATTAAAGATATTGATCTTCGTATGAATATTAAAGAATTTAAAAAAATATAACCATGAATATAAAAACAAGACTTGTAATTTTGAATATACTTTCAATAGTATTTTTTGTGTGTTTAGCAACACCCAAAATAGTTGGACAAAATACAGACCCCCTTAAATTAGCAAAAGAGAGTCAACACTTCGCCTTCTATTCAACCAACAGCGACATTGGAGTATTAGATTCACTTGCAATAACTTTAGAAAACAATTACTCGAGAATTACAAATCGTTTAGGGATACAAATTGAAAAAAAAATTAATGTGAAAGTTTTTCCAGATATTAAGTCTTTTCATATCGCAATAAACTATCCTAATGCACAAGACTGGGTCGTTGGAAGCTGTATTGATGATGAATTATTGATGGTATCACCTTTAAACCCCGGGAATTCTCATACTTACAAATCCCTTATGCAGGTTATTGTCCATGAGTTTGTTCATATAGCCGTTTATTATGCACGAGGAGAAAAAGGGAGTGCTACGATACCAATATGTCTTAATGAAGGATATGCTCAATATGAAGCAGGCCAGATAAATGATTATATTCGAAAATTAGTTAAATCAAGTTTGACAGAAAAAACACCACCAACATGGACACAACTTGAGACAGCATCGTCTATGGAATTTGGCCAAATGAATGGCTATGGACTATCCGTTACGATTGTTGAATTCCTGATAGTTACGTATGGAATGGACAAATTGGTTTTACTGATAAAGGAACCAGAGAATATTGAAACTATATATGGTTTATCGAAAGACGCCATGGAAAAACAATGGATCCAGTATGTAAAAGCTTATCAGATAGAATAACACCCGCTAACAAAAAATATAGTGCATGCCGCAGTTGTATATATTATTAATAAGTGCATAATACATGTCGTATATTCCAAATATTTTGTATATTTGGAGCATGAAAACGAAAGATGGCAGAAAACGCACACCTGATACTCAACAAGAAATCCGCAATCTTATTGTTGAGAATAGAAAGAAAGGTATTTCTCCGGGTGAGATTGCGGAAATGCTTGGAATAACAAGGCGTGCAGAGCAAAGGGTGTGGAAACAATACAAGGAAAAAGGACGTAAAGGAATCCTTCTCCGCAAGCGTGGAAGAAAAAGTGAAAAAGCAATAACAGGACAGCAAGAGAGCCAGATCAAAAAGATGATCGAGAATAAGCTGCCGGATCAATTGAAACTCCCTTTCGGGCTTTGGACCCGTGAGGGTGTTGGTGATTTGATATACAGGCAGTTTGGGGTTCGGGTCAGTAAGTGGACAGTCGGCCGATACCTGAAAGACTGGGGTTTTTCGCCACAGAAACCCATTGCGAAAGCCTACGAACAAGATCCGGATGCTGTTGAGAAATGGCTGAAACAAGATTATCCGGCTCTTCAGGTGAAGGCGAAAAAAGAAAAGGCAGATATTTCTTGGGGTGACGAGACTGGTATGAGGAGTGACCATCAGGCTGGACGGACCTACGCGGTGAAAGGGCAGACGCCAGTTATCATGAAGACTGGCAAGCGGTTCAAAATCAATATGATTTCTGCCATCAATAACCGTGGATTGCTCAAGTTTATGATTTTCAAGGAAGGATTCAATACAAAATTGTTCATAAAATTCATGGGTAGAATGATCGAAAGATCCGAGCGAAAAATTCTTCTGATCGTTGATGGACACCCTTCGCATAAAACGCTTGCGGTAAAGGATTGGATTATTGATCATAAAAATCAGATCGAATTATTTTATTTACCGGGATATTCTCCGGAACTCAATCCTGACGAGTATTTGAACCAGGATATAAAAACAAATGCAGTAGGTAAGAAAAGGCCCATTAATCAGTCGCAATTAAGAAAAAACGTACGTTCATTTTTGAAAAAGAAACAAAGCGATAGAAGTAAAGTTGCTGCTTACTTTCGCGCCAAACATGTGCAGTATGCAGCTTAGACGACATATATTATGCTCCCATTAATAATTGCAAGAAATATCACAAAAGACTTGTTAAATCATGATTCAAAATTAATATTAAAAGTAAGAATCAAGAATCCAAATGCAACAATCTCTGAGTTTACAGCTAAAATGTTCACTGATATTCTACCACATATTCCATTAGAACTATTGCAAAAATTACTTCGGAAATTCAACAATTAAAGATATTTTCAGTGGCTAACATGCCTGTAAAACCAATGCTGATAAGGGTTTCATGCTTAGCTATGGTTATTACGGCACATGGTTTTACAGGCCACACGTTAAGCTGCATGTTTAAAAAAGTTTTAAGAAAATGTGCAAGTTATTATAAAAGTACTTATATTTGTACTTTATTAGTAACCTAAAGTACAATAAAATGAAAGCAGCAAATTTCACAGAGTTTAGAACAAAGTTGAAACATTATCTTGATGAAGTTGAAAATAACAACGAAACATTAATTATTAAACGTGGTTCCGGAAACGGGGCTGTGTTAATATCCCTTGATGAGTTCAACTCTATTCTTGAAACGGTCCATCTTTTAAGTTCTAAAGCCAATGCGGATAGGTTATATGAGTCTATTCGACAAATGAAAAGTGGCCAATCATTTCAAAAAGAATTAATTGAGGAATGATGAGAATCATATTCACAACAAACTCATGGGAAGACTATCTTTCATGGCAGGATGAAGATAAAAGGGTTTTCAAGAAGATCAATTCATTGATAAAAGACATCCAAAGAAACCCATATCACGGAATAGGTAAACCGGAACCTTTAAAATATGACCTTGCTGGATTATGGTCCAGAAGAATTGATAGAGAACATAGACTTGTTTACCAGGTAATTAGTGATGACCTCTTAATATATGGTTGTCGGTATCACTACGATCAATAAACACGCAGCTTAACAAGCCGGCAACCGACCAGGTGGGCCATTGAACGAACGCTGGCAGAAGAGAAGTAAATGAAAAAAGAACCAACGCACAAATCAACCCAAGTAACGCCCACCCGGCGGCTGCCGGCGGAGCGTGTGTGCCCGGAATGTACAACAACAAGGAGGTGAAAATCCTCTATGCACTTGA
>CAZYXQ010000119.1:0-3536 GCA_964651235.1 uncultured Gammaproteobacteria bacterium | reverse complement strand
GGTAAATATCGGATTTTTTTTCCTGGCGTTACCAAAAACAGATAGTATAAATGCGCCGGTGATTGCCTCATCTCAGCCGATTTTTCTTTATCTATTTGCTCTTTTATTTCTCCATGAAAAACCTCATAAACGGGTTCTTTGGGGAATTCTCATTTCCTTTATCGGGGTACTTATCATTATTCTGTCCCCTTTTATTATGGATGGCGGTGTTTCATTTTCCCAAAAAGAAGCAGCGCTTGAAGGAAATGTATATCTTATTATTGCGACATTCGGTTCAATTGCAAACGCGCTCATATTTAAGAAGATATTAAAAAGCGTGCATCATCTGCAGGTGACATTTATTGCCTTTTTATTCGGCGCATTGACATTTGTTCCCTTGATGATGGGAGAACTGAGTACCTGGTCTTTAACAATGCTTGATTATCGGGGCTGGTTGGGTATCGTATTCGGTGCCGTATTTTCTTCGGCTATTGCATATGCACTTTTTAATTACGGGATCTCAAAACTCGATGCTCAGGAGGTGGGAATTTTTGCATATATTGATCCGATTATTGCCGTATTACTTGCCATTCCTCTTGTGGGAGAGCATCCCTCGATCGCTTTTTTTATCGGGTCATTTTTTATTTTTACGGGGATTTTAATTGCAGAAAAAAGAGTTCATTATCATCCCCTCTATAAACTCAAATCTCAAAATTCAAAGCTCAAATCTTAGATACTAGTAAAGATTAGTATTCTTTTTATTTAGTACTTTAAGATTTTAGATTTGAGATAAAAAACAGTATAATAAACATATGAAATCAAAAATTCTAGTCACCGGTGCAGGCGGATATATCGGATCAGTTGCAACATATATATTGCTTCAAAACGGATATCGGGTCGTTGCAGTTGATAATTACACCACAGGATATAAAATGCCCCTTGAATTTTTTGCCGCAAATTTCAAAGGCTCGTTTGCTTTTTATGAATTTGATTTGAATACAACTATCAAAGAAATATTTCAAAAAGAAAAAGATATTGATGCGGTGTTACACTACGCAGCTTCCTGTTTGGTGGATGAATCCATGAAAAATCCGGCAAAATACTTTCGTAATAATGTGGGAGGAACGAATCAACTATTATCAGCGATGGATGAGGCAGGAGTGAAACATATCGTTTTTTCATCAACCTGCGCTGTCTACGGTGAGGCCCAATATATGCCGATAGATGAAAAACATCCTCTTTCCCCCACTACTCCGTATGGCGTTTCAAAAAAAATGGTTGAGGAAATGATTGCCTGGTACGCAAGATTAAAGAATTTGAAATATATGATTTTACGGTACTTTAATGTGTGCGGAGCATCGGATGACGGAATAATCGGTGATTCCAAAAAACCGTCAACACTGCTTGTTCAGAACGCAGTCCGGGGAGCACTTAATATAGAACCGTTTAATCTCACCTGTCCTGAGGTTGAAACTCCTGATAAGACTCCGATACGGGACTACGTAAACGTAGTTGATTTGAATGAAGCTCATCTTAAGGCGCTAGAATATCTGCTTGAAACGGGAAAAAGTGATATAATCAATTTGGGAACCGGTACCGGAAACTCGGTTCTTGAGATTGTGAAAGTGGTACAATCCGTAACAGGAAAAAATTTCGAGGTAGGGAAAACTACTCCGCGAGAAGGAGATGATGCAAAAAAGATAGCTCAGATTGAAAAGGCACAAACAGTCCTTGGTTGGACTCCAAAGCGTTCTATTGAAGACAGTGTAAAGTCACTCGTTACTTGGTATACAAAACATCCGCAGGGTTGGGATCATTAGAAAAAAAGGTGGTCAAACAGAATCTTTATTCCTATTCCCATGATGACGAGACCACCAAGAGCTCCCTGTTTTTTGCTTTCAAATACTTTTCCCATATGATCGCCAATTAGGTCTGCGCTTAATGAAAGTATGAGGGTAACTGTTCCGATTATGAGGGATGTAGTAACAATCGGTTTATCAAGGAATGCAAATGTCATTCCCACAACTGTTGAATCAATGCTTGTGGCAAAAACAAGCATCAGGAGAGAAAGCGGTGATGTGAGTGTTTTCAGTTCGGATGTTGACTTAGGTTGGAGTGATGTATAAACCATTCGTAACCCAAGAGCAAAAAGAAGAATAAATGAAATCCAGTGATCATACTGAGAAATGAGAGAATTTAAACCCATACCCAATATCCAACCTAAAATGGGCATAGCGGTGTGCCCGATACCGAATCCTACCGGTAAAATATAGTGAATAAGTGACTGTCTCCGCCGGTCAATCGCATGGAGTGAGAGCGTAACCGCGATACAATCCATTGAAAGACCGATTCCTAAGATAATTGTCTCCAGCATCATATAACTATAACACAAGATTGACTTTACTACTATAAATCATATATACTTTATCTATTACAATTTATGTAATATATTATGAGAGCACCCAATTTTTCGTTACCTGATCAGGATGGTAAGTTACATACGCTTGACCAGTATAAAGGAAAATGGTTGGTTATTTACTTTTACCCGAAAGATAATACCCCGGGATGCATACGGGAAGCATGCGGTTTTAGAGATCATATCGGTCAGCTTCAGAAACAAGGTATCCAGGTTCTTGGAATATCTAAAGACAGTGTGGTTTCTCATAAGGGATTTGCAGAAAAATACCAACTCCCCTTTCCTCTTTTAAGTGATGAATCAGCTGCGACAATTAAAGCATATGGTGCTTGGGGGATTAAACAGATTCTTGGTAGGGGATTTGAAGGAATATTGAGAAAAACGTATATCATTGATCCCGAAGGGGAAATAAGAAAAGAATATGAGAAAGTGGAAGTGAAAGACCATGCAGAAACCGTATTAAACAAGATACAAGAACTCATGGGTTCTTAACCCATTCTTAATATTCCTCCATATAGAATTTGGTAATTATTATTTGAGCAATTTATATGAAATATCTTTTTTCTTATCTCGGAAGAAATATCATTTCCCTTTTGGGTGTTTTGGTTTTAACAAGTGTAACTGTGGGAACGGGAGTTGCAGGAATGATGCGGGTTAACCAAACACTTACAAGTTCTAATATTGAGGTTCCCGATATGAGCGAGCGCAAACAGGAATCAAATATTACAAAAACCAATACCCAAACAACACAAATAGATTCATTACCAAATAAACAGAAGAGTGCAAATAGTGCTATAAATACCAAACCCTTATCAGGAAGCACAAATTCTTCACAGATAACACAAACACAAGAAACCAGTAAGTGTATTATTACCGTTTCAGGCAGTCAATATGATGTAACCAGTTTAAAAAATTCTCATTCAGGTGGAGATGTATTTGTGTGTGGAACTGATATGACTGCAGTATATAACGGACAACACGGGGCAAGTGTATCAAGGTTACAAAAATATCTTATCACACCCGGTGGAACTAATCTCAGTGAAGGAGCACATTCCAGTACTTCATCAAATAACAACAAAGAAGACACAAAGAAGAATTTCAAAGAAGAAGATGACGAGCGCGACGAAGATCATAAAGAAGA
>CAZYXQ010000118.1:0-3549 GCA_964651235.1 uncultured Gammaproteobacteria bacterium | reverse complement strand
GCCTCTCGTTTTACCTGTGGTACTATATGCGTTTTTATGGGTATTCTTCCTTTAGGAACCATTGTTAACGTTGAGATGTCCAAATCACCAAAAAAAGTAAGGGCAAGAGTTCTAGGAATGGGGGTAGCGGTCATGGTGAGTATATGAGGATTAATTCCTTTTTTATTTAATAAAGCACGTTGTGAAACTCCAAACCTATGTTGTTCATCGATAATTATTAATCCCACAGACTTTGTATTAAATGAGTTATGCAGGAGTGAATGCGTTCCGATAATCAGATCAGCCTTATATGATTGACTGTTTTTTTTAGATGAACCGGTAAGAAGTGATATGTGTAACCCTGTTTTTCCGAGTAATTTAATCGCAGATTCATAATGTTGCATAGCCAATACTTCAGTTGGTGCCATAAGCAAGGTCTGGCGTTTATTTAAAAAAGATATATATGCGGCAATAAATGCAAGAATTGTTTTACCTGAGCCTACATCACCCTGTAAAAATCTGTTCATTTGTGTTTCTTTCTTTAAATCAGTTAATAAATCATTTTTTACCGTTTGCTGATCTTTCGTGAGTTCAAACGGAAGACTATGAATAAAAACGTCTAGTTTTTCCTTGATTAATGCATCGACTTTAAATATAGTTCCAGTTTTATGGAGTACTTGATTTCTTTTTTCTTGCTGTAAATAGAGCTGTAAATAGAAAAGTTCATCAAAGCTAAGCCTTTTTTTTGCTTGCGGAATCTCATTCAAATTATCCGGAAAATGGATATTCCATAGCGCTTTTTCATATGAAATGAGATTGTATGTTGTGCGAATAAAAGAAGGAATCGGATCTATCTGACTTAATTCTTTTTTCATCAGTTGTAACACCATAAACATCTTTTCCCGTATTACCTTAGACGAAAGACCTCTTGTCTCGGAATAAACCGGCACTATTCGTGCGGTATGAATGCAGGGTCCACTTAATAGTTCCCAGTTTTTTGGGGAAAACGTTATCACACCTGCGAATTTAGTTACTTCACCACATATCGATACTTTCGAGTGTGGTGTTAAAATCCGGGTAATATACGGTTGATTAATCCAGGTAATTTCTATGTGTCCGGAATTATCCCTTACAACGATTTTTTGGAGCCTGAATCCCCTGCGTGTAACTTCATTTTTAGTTGCTACAACCGTTCCCTGAATGGTGGTTTTTGTTCCTTCTATGAGATCCGCAATAGGCGTGATGAAACTCATATCTTCATAGCGGAACGGAATATATTCTAGCAATTCCTGATAGGTGGCTATTCCTAAGCTCAACAATTTTTTTTTGGTAAGCGAACTTGTGTTAGGCAACTGTTGAATCGAGGTTTGAAGTATCATAACATCTGTTAATCCAAGACTTATCTTACCGCATAAGTAAAAGTGGCGCAAAAGAGGTGAGTATTAAAACAAGCATCGATATTATCATTACTGTTTTAATAAGTACTTCTCTTTTTATCTTTACTTTTTTAAATTTAAATTTCATAAAACGATTATAATTCAAACAATCAACTAAATCAATTTTTATATAAAAATAATACTACAATTGGTATACTGTAGTCATGTATATATCAAAAAGAAAAAGAAGCCTACATGTACGCAACTTAAGTATGGGCAAGATAATAGAAAAAGTGGTAAAAATTATTGCGTGGATAATAAATCCAAAAAATATTAAAAAGTATGCTATCCATTGGATTGTCGGTATTATCCTTATCAGTATTTTATGCACGATGAGTTTGTTTGCATGGTACGCGAAGGATCTTCCCGAACCTGGCAAGCTGTCTCAAACGACCGAAAATTCAACTGTTTTTTATGATCGAAACGGAAAAATTCTGTTTGAAATGTACAAGGATAAAAACAGGCTTCCTGTAACGTTATCCGAAATCGGGGTAGATCTAAAAGAAGCAACGATTGCAATCGAAGACAAACACTTCTATACACATGGTGGTATTTCACAAGTAGGTATTCTTCGTTCGTTAATAAACCTTGTATTAAAAGGACAGATCCAAGGAGGCGGTTCTACCATTACGCAACAACTTATAAAAAATGTTCTTTTAGACACAAGACAAACGGCATCACGCAAAATTAAAGAGATAATTCTTGCGATTTCAGTAGAAGGAAAATATACAAAAGATCAGATACTTGAAATGTATTTAAATGAAGTGCCGTATGGAGGGAGCTTTGTGGGTATTGGCTCAGCAGCAAAAGGTTATTTCAACAAAAGTCCAAAAGAACTTACACTTTTGGAATCAGCAATATTAGCCGGTCTTCCTCAAAGTCCCTCATATTATTCCCCTTTTATCGGACAAAGAAATGCGTGGAAATCACGTACAAAAGATGTACTCAGAAGAATGAGGGAAGATAAATACATAACCACAGATCAAGAAAAAAAAGCTATTCTTCAAATGGATACTATTGTTTTTTCAGAAAGTAAAATGTCTATAAACGCACCTCATTTTGTCTTTTATGTAAAAGAATTAATTGAAAAGGAATATGGACCAAAAATTCTTGATGCAGGCCTAAAAATAAAAACAACGTTATCGCTTGAAGCTCAAAATTCTATCGAAAAAATAGTAAATTCAGAGATAGAAACCATAAAGGATGAATATGAAGTAGGTAACGGTGCTGTAGTCGCTCTTGATACGAAAAATAATGAAATATTGGCAATGATTGGATCATATGATTTTAACGATAGCGAATATGGTAAATTTAATGCAGCATTAGGATTGCGCCAACCAGGATCAACAGTTAAACCAATCACCTATGCTGCTGCATTTGAGAAAGGATATACTCCGGGCACACTTTTAATGGATGTCAAAACAACTTTTCCTTCAAAAGGATTACCCGATTATATTCCGGTAAATTATGATGGAAAATTTCATGGACCTACACAGGTACGATTTGCGCTTGGTAATTCATTCAATATTCCTGCGGTAAAAATGTTAGCCATGGTTGGGATTAAGGACTTTCTTCAAAAAGCTTATGATCTCGGCATTAATAGCTTGGTTCCTAGTGATGATAACGTAAATCGGTTTGGATTATCGGTTACTTTAGGTGGAGGTGAAGTTACGCTTTTAGACTTAACTTCCAGTTTTTCTGTATTTGCCCGAGGTGGTCTTAAAAAAGATACTCAGTCCATTCTGGAAATAACTGATTATAAAAATAAAATTATATACAAAGCTAAAGAGTCTAAAAAAACTCAAGTACTCAAACCTGAAGTTGCCTTTCTTATTTCACATATTCTTTCCGATAATAACGCACGTGCAATAGAATTCGGGTTAAATTCATATCTCAATATTCCTGGAAAAACCGTTGCCGTTAAGACCGGTACAACGGATGATAAACGAGATAATTGGGCAATCGGGTACACTAACGGTGTTACCGTTGGTGTATGGGTTGGTAATAACGATAATTCAAAAATGAACCCAAAAATTGCCTCAGGCGCGACCGGGGCATCGCCTATTTGGTATAAATCAATGATTTCGTTAATTAAAACTTATGACGATGCTATTATGGAAAAACCTGAAAAAGT
>CAZYXQ010000117.1:0-3551 GCA_964651235.1 uncultured Gammaproteobacteria bacterium | reverse complement strand
AAAAATTAAAGACGAGAAAAGAAATAACAGCAAAAAGTCGGTTTCTTGTAAGTAAATAAATGATTAAAAAAAAGAAAAGAGGAGTGAAACTGTTTAATAGTGCAAAAGGTAATCGTGCAAGATGAATCGATTTAAAAGAAGTAAAGAACCAGGGTATTGTACCGATATATATTGGCAGACTTGGTTTTGCTGTTAACAGTCCAGAGGTAAGAAAATATGAATTTCCGTATGCGTCTGATCCATTTTTTGCGAGTATATAAGAAGAAGTATATAAGTCAGTTTCATCATTTGTAAGTGAAGGCATACCGAAAATGAGCCAAAAAATTCGTGTGCTAAGTGAAATACAAAGCAAAATGAATACAATGAAAATGAAAAAGTTCCTTTTTTGAATTTTATGTTTTGAAGTAATCATCGGAATTGCAATGACTGAAAAATAGTTGAATCAGGGTTTATTTGAATTTCTTTTTGATTTAATACATATTTTTCAATAACATATCCGTTTCCGAAAGATTCTTTAAATATCGGTTCAGATTTGATTCGCGCTCTGTTTATTTTCCACCATTTATTATCAAGTGGTTTTCTATCGGGATACGGACCGATTACAAACAGTGTTATGTGTCTTTTTTGAAATGGATATGAGATGGTATCTGTTTTTAATTTCTGGACATATTTAAGAGCATATATTGGTAAGTAGCTACTTATTTGATCATATGTATTGATAAAATAGCCGAAGTTATTTCCTCCGGTATCAAATGTATGTTGAGCGAGTTTCTTTTGAAAGTTCCAGCTTGCAGCGTTATTTCCAGAGAAAATACTAATTTTATAGACCTGATATGCGTTAAACAGCATAATAGTCATGAAAATGAAAATGAACAATTGATAGGATAATAATTTTTTCATTGAGGCAACAATTATTACTGTTAAACAAGTAAACGGAAGATAGTAATACCAGTGAATTGTTTGTGATGTAAACAGTGTAAGAAACCAGAAACCTGAATAGAAAAAAAGAGAAAGACGATACACATCACTATTATTCCTAAATTTTTTTTTCAATGTTAGATAACCTAAGGTAACAAATATCATAAAAGCCATAAAATTTAACAGTATATTGACCAAAGATGAAGATCTATCACCTAGCTGAAA
Organism: uncultured Gammaproteobacteria bacterium; assembly: GCA_964651235.1. GTDB lineage: Bacteria > Patescibacteriota > Microgenomatia > UBA1406 > GWC2-37-13 > YC2-FULL-38-9. The sequence continues at coordinate 2,408 of CAZYXQ010000117.1, read as the reverse complement.
GTGTTCATATAATTGGAGTCCGTAAGAATAAAACCCTTTGAAACGTTCAACTAATAAATTTCCCCAAGTGAAGTTTTTGATATTATGAAAAAGAAGGAATTGAAAAAACGATTTGGACTGAAGAAACTGATGTTTGAGTTCAAATACGATAAAGAAGCTTAGCGGGATAAGAAGGAAACAAAAGGATACTATGGAAATAAACAAGTTTTTTTTATTGAAAATGAGTAAATACACAAATGAAAGAATTGCTATTGGTATTCCGAACACTGCCTCAGATTGGATGATGAGTCCGAGAATAAATAGAGAGAATATGAGTAAGACAATATGATTTTTTCTTAAGAATTGGATAAATAAATAGAAGAATATTGGAAACAAAAAAAGAGCAGCAAAAGGATTTGTAGGGGATATAATTTGCAGAATCAACTGAGATGAAAGCAGTGCGGATGCTATTAACCCAATTTCGTAGTCAAATAACTGTTTTGAAATCAAAAATATTACATAAAGTAATATGATGAATAAAAAAAGCCAAAATACTCCCTGCACATATGGATTTCCTCCCGACAGAATGAAGGGAATAATGTTTATATAAATCCAAAAGGGTCCATGAAAAACTCCCTGAATTGCAGTTCTTGCACCGATAAGTGTTACATGATGATTGGTGAGAATATCATCCATGATAAGAAAATCTCTCGCAACGTCAATATCGAAAATAATTGACTTATTAATTATGTGATATATTGCAAAAAGGATATTTATAACTAGTCCGAAGTATGCAAAATAAAAAATAAAACCTTTTTTCTGACGTAAATTTTGATTTTTAGTCATTGTCTTATGAATTGATTATTTTTTCTATGATTTTTTCTTTAAGTGAGGATTTTTTTTTAAATCTTTTCCAGAAAAGCAACTCTTTAAAAGTTATACCGAAAAAGTCAGTACTTGATTGAATTAATTGGGTATCGGATATTGCGGTCTTAAACTTCATTCCCTCCAGGTAATAAAAATAAACCAAAAAGGGATAAATCATCTGAAAAAAAGAAAGAATAAATCCGTGAATACCATCTTTATATCCTTCTCCCGCAAAAAAACGGCTTATAAATTCTGAGGTTGCCTGTTTCATAGCAGTAGTAAGTGTATAATCTTTTTGTCTCAATATGTATTCTGAAGCTTCTGCTTTTGCATACCGCATTGCTTTTGATAGGTATTCATCTATCGTATGGTAGTTATAGTGAACGAGGGCTAATTGTTCTTGATTTTCAAGCGTACATCCTTTTCCAGATGTTTGAGGTTGATGATGAATTTCCGTAGGCCAGGTTACATTCTGTTTTTTAAACACACGTATCTGATGATCTGGCCACCATCTGCTATGCGTTATCCATTGTCCGAAAATAATATTTTTACGCGGAATTGAAAAAAAATCATAATCGGACAGGTCCTTTTCAAGTTGACTTTTTAATTGAGAAGGAAATATCTCATCTGGATCAAGAAGCAATACCCAATCATACTGCGTTTCTTGAATTACCTTTTGTCTGATAAGCTCGACATAGGGGACTGTCTGGTAAGTCAAGATTCTGATTTTTGGATTTTGTAATAATATTCTTTTTAAATTCTCTTCAATTCCGATATCTGCAATGATAATCTCACTTACGAAATCCTCAATCGATCCAATTGATTCGTGAATATGAGGTGGGTTATCTTTTACTATCAGAATGGCAGATATGTGGTTCATGTGTTTATTTTATAAATAATGCACGTAACTCTTCAATGATATGAATGCGAAACAGTAGTTTAAGAGAAAGATAATAACTCATTACACCGAGTAAAACAGCTCCTATAAATTCAGGTAAAGCTGGGAGATCTGTTTGAAAAAAAGAATACAGGACTATTCCCATAATCAATGCACTCAAAAGGGGTTTATATATAGAGTTTAAAAAATGAAAGGGGATAATTTGTTTTGCATACCCTGATACGAAAAGAGAAGTGAATGCAACGATCAAAAGGGTTATGGGAAACCCGTAATAGCCGAAATATCCGGTAAAAAGAGGTGTCAGTAACCAAGTCAGTATGGTCCAGAAAGCCATAAATGAAAATGATATTTTTACTTTACCGAGTGCGTTAAATAGATTCATGAAAGGTGACGAATAGGAAGAAAAAAGGGAAGCAAGACAAAACAAATAAAATAAGGGGAGTGCAGGTTCCCATTTGGCATATTTGGGTATGATATAAATTATTTTATCCATAAGGAGTGCCATTGCAATAAGTATGGGTGCCAATATTAGTGTCTGATAATATAATATTTTTTCGATAATTTGACCGATTTTTTGCTTATCGTGTTGGATTCGTGATATGACTGGGAATAATACACGACTTATATTATCCATTATGATACGGATCGGTGCTTCAGCCCATTT
>CAZYXQ010000116.1:0-3569 GCA_964651235.1 uncultured Gammaproteobacteria bacterium | reverse complement strand
TCACATCTGGTTCTACCGGTAAACCTAAGGGGGTTTTGGTAACACACAGAAATTTAGTTCATTCAACAACCGCTCGATATTACTATTATTCTCATAGGATTGAGCGTTTTTTATTAACCTCATCATTTACATTTGATAGTTCACTTGCTGGTATTTTTGGGACATTGTGTCAGGGGGGGGAATTGCATATTTGTCGCCAAAGAGATATTAATGATATTTTCACCTTAATTGAATATATACGAAAAAATAAAATTTCAAATATCCTGTGCATTCCTGGATTATATCGGGCATTACTTTTAGCTGCTCAGAATAATCAATTAAGTACATTAACAAATGTAATTGTTGCCGGAGAAGAATGTCCCAAGGAATTGATAGCGCAGCATTATGATATGTTGCCTAATACCCAATTATATAATGAATATGGACCTTCAGAAGGCACCGTATGGAGTACAGTCTTTCATTTTGAACCGGAAAAGTCCTATCAAAAAGTTCCTATTGGGAAGCCTATTCCCAATTCCAATGTCTATATTGTGGATCAGTATCTTAACTTATTGCCTATTGGGATACCTGGAGAAATTATTATTGGCGGAGAAGGAGTTTCTAAAGGTTATCTTCATCATCCAGAATGGACTGCAGACAAATTTCTACCCGACCCATTCTCATCCGATTTACGAAAAATTTATAAGACAGGCGATGTTGGACAATGGCAAGAAAATGGTGATATCCTATTTTTAGGACGTTTAGATCGCCAAGTAAAAATAAGAGGATATCGCGTAGAGATGGAAGAAGTTGAATCAAAATGTAACGAATTCGATCCAATTATGACTTCTGTTGGCATTTTACAAGAAAATGGATCTGGAGATAAACAAATGGTGATGTTTTTTACTGCAAAAGTAAAAATAAATCCAACTGATTTGCGGGTGTTTTTAGCGAATAAATTGCCTGACTACATGATACCATCACAATTTGTGCAATTGGAAGAATTGCCATTATTGCCCAATGGCAAAATTGACCGTAAAGCATTATTACAATTAAGTAGACGTTTGCAGAGGGATGAGAATTTTTACGACATTAATTCAAAAGTAAAAACCAATATATCTAAAAGACCAAGATCAAATATCGAAGCTGCAATGGCAGGTATTTGGAGAGAGGTTTTAGAGCTTGATCAAGTAGGTATGTATGACAACTTTTTCGAATTAGGGGGACATTCTTTAAAAGCGGTTGAACTAGTTATTAGGATAGAACGGTGTTTTGGCGTAAGGCTTCCTGTTAGCGCATTATTTCAAGCTCCTACGATAAATGAATTAAGCCATTATGTATCAGAGAAAAACATAAATCTATCAAAAAATATAGTAAAAATTTCTACGGAACAAAGCCAAACCGAACCTCCAATTTTTCTTAGTCATGGATTAACAGGCAGTGTTTATGGATTATGACAATTAGGTCAATTACTTGGTAAAAACCGGGTGGTTTATGGCATACAAGCATCAGGGCTGTTAGATACCAAAAACGTAGAAAAAACAATACCAGCTATGGCGCAAAGTTACCTAGAGCAAATTAGGTTGATTCAAAATAAAGGCCCATATTTGATTGCAGGGGCATCAGCAGGCGGATTAATTTGTTTCGAAATCGCTCAGAAATTAGAAATGCTTAATGAAAAAGTGGATTTTCTTGGATTAATGGACACCATGGGGCCGGAGTCAATGTCCCAGAGTTTGGAAATTCCTGAGTCCCAACTACTGTACAATTTGCTTTTTTGGCGAATAGATTTAGATAAAGATTCTCTTGAAAAATTGAGTTCAGAAGAGTTATTAAGGACTTGTTTTAATCAGATGATGAAAACCAAGCAAAGAATTGAAAATTACAAATTTGATGATTTTAGAAGATATGTTGAAGTAATCAAAGACGGAAGAGAAGCCATAATTAGTTATCAACCAAAAATTATTCATTCCAGAATCTATCTACTGAATTCAATGCAAGAAAACCTAAGTAATTATGAAGAATGGAAAAGATATACCGATAATCAAGTGGTTCTACTTAAGATAAAAGGGGACCATAGGACAATTTTTTCCCCACCAAATGTGTTGACTCTCGCAGATGAAATTAATAAAATAATTGTAAGAAAATAGCAAAGGAGATATAAGATGGAGTTTAAAATAGGTGATCGAATGGTAGGAGCCAACTATCCAACATACATGATAGCAGAAATTGGTGCAAATCATGATGGCGAATTAAATCGTGCAAAAGAATTAATATGCTTGGCAAAAAAATCCGGGGCAGATGCTGTAAAATTTCAGAACTTTAGAGCGCCTGAAATAGTAAGCGACTATGGATTTAAGAAATTAAAAATTCAAAAATCTCACCAAGCAAAATGGGATAAATCTGTCTTTGAAGTATACAAGGATGCATCAATACCATTTGAATGGTCAAATGAATTGGGAGAACTTTGCGACGAAGTTGGTATTCAATATTTTTCTTCTCCCTATGATTTTGAGGCTGTGGATTTACTTGAACCTTTTTTCCCAGCAATAAAGATTGGATCGGGTGATATTACCTGGATTGAAATTATTCAATTGATCGCATCAAAAAATAAACCTGTATTACTTGCGACAGGAGCATCGACGCTTGAAGATGTTGATAGAGCTGTTGATGCAATCCTACCAATTAATAAAAAGTTAGTCCTCATGCAATGCAATACCAATTATACTAATTCAAAAGAAAACTTCAAACATCTTCATTTAAATGTTTTGCAAACATACAAAATGTTATATCCTGATGTAGTTCTTGGACTTTCTGACCATACTCCAGGTCATTCAGCAGTTTTAGGCGCTGTCGCCTTAGGAGCTAAAGTTATTGAAAAACACTTTACTGACAACAAAAATAGAATTGGCCCGGATCATACGTTTGCAATGGAACCGTATGAATACGAAGAAATGGTTCAAAGAACAAGAGAGTTAGAATGTGCATTAGGCTCTACCAGGAAGTTTGTGGCAGATAATGAACTAGAGACTGTTATCTTGCAACGTCGATGCTTACGGGCTGGTCGCAAAATCCTTCAAGGAGAGATTATTTCGAGAGAAATGGTGAAAGTTTTGCGCCCTGCGCCGAAGGATTCAATTCCACCATATGAAATAAATAGGATTGTCGGATTAAGAGCAAGGCAAGATATCCAAGCCGATGAAGAATTTACTTGGCGTATACTCGAATAATGTTGTTAAATAAAACTAAGGACATAACTTAGACTTATAAGGTCATTTTCAAAGGGTTCTCTAAACAATAATTTACATTTCCGATCAAGAATAAAGGGGGAAATTCATTATTATGAAATTACTAATCATTGGAGGAACAAAATTTCTCGGTCGACATTTAACTGAAATTGCATTAGAAAGAGGGCATGAAGTATGGCATTTTAATCGGGGGGTTACCAATCGTGACTTGTTCCCAAAAGTGAGAACAATCTATGGAGATAGAAAATCCCCAATAATTCTACATACATCACAAGACTGGGATGCAGTAATCGATACATGCTGTTTCTTTCCACTCGAACTAAAAACATTATTAGATGTTGT
>CAZYXQ010000115.1:0-3592 GCA_964651235.1 uncultured Gammaproteobacteria bacterium | reverse complement strand
GCTTTTGGGTCGGACATAAAAGCTGTTTATGAATGTTCAAAAGTAGTATAAATACGGGAATGTGATAAATGCAGCCTTTTTTATACTTTAACAGCATGTCGTTACACCTTTCGAGGTGGTATCGCTTTTCAGTTTGTTATTACGCGTTGGTTTATAAGTCTTTAATAAGCCTTTAAGATCCCCACTGCCTCCTTAGTTAAACCTAAAATTCATAAACGAGTTCATCAATCTTTATTATGGTCGTTAAAATCCAGAAGTGCAGATAACAACATATTTTATTCCTTTCAGGACTTATTGTATGTTTTCTATCCGACTTCTTAACTGATTAATTGAATCTTCTGCCAGAGTAATTGGAACGTTCCGATCCTGGACTATTACTGTTTCATAGAATTTTTTTGTATTAATATACTTTTCATTCACCCTCTTGTCAGTTCTATTTGAAAATAGTAAATGCCATGGGGGGCTGAGAGTTGATAATTTCCCATTAGGAGATACCCAATCTATTGCTATAAAATTTTTCTTCTTATCACATTGAAGAGGGACAGTGTAATTCAGAAGAAATGGAATGTTGGCGGGATTGTCAATATACTTTTCTGCGCTTGAGTGTAAGGCTACTCCAGCCCAGGCTTGTTGTTTCTCAAATTTAAAAACGTCAGAGAGCTCTTTTCCGGTAAAGAACAATGGTTCTTTGCAGATAAATATTGGCCCATATCCAATTCCCCCTCTGAGTGGGATTCCTAAAAACATAAATGTGGCTAGGGAAATTGATACAGCATAAGATATTGTTTCAACTAATTGATGCGGTTTCTGAAATTGATCTGGGGAAGATTTAATATTGGATAACCACATTAATATCGTGTCAGAGAAAACCAAATATTCTATTTCTGGAGGCTTTTTTGCCGAGAAATGTGCAAAACGACCGATATCTCTACTTACAGGAGTGATGATTTGAGGAGTTTCTAATAAAACCTTAATTACATTCAATACCTCCTCAGGTTCCTTCTCCATCATTTTTCCGTACCCAAGAATATCAAGCACTGCAAATGCGGATGGAATTGATTTAAAAGGACGGAAATCTTTAGAATTATTTTTTTTCATTGAAATTTCACAAGTTAGCAATTACCTCCCATCCATCCTACTCACCTCCTCCTACGTAAACGTATATAATTCAAACATCAGTTCATTGAGCCTTCGCAAGATAAAGTCATAATCACAATCATGTCGTTGATATAAAATATTCTCAATAAACCTTGATTGGGATAGAAAATTCCTTCTTTGTGTAATCACCTCCTTGAACTTTAACTTCAATGTGCCTTTCAGAAGACAAGGCATTTTCTACAATAACCACCCTCAATTCAAATTCCCATTGTTCACTTGATGGCAAAGCAAGAATCATCAACCGAACTGTATTATCTGGTAAGAGTCGCATATCAAATTGCTCATTCTTTTGAACACCATCGCCAAGTCCACCTTCATTAAATAGGATGTTGCAATATTCAGGGAATTGAATATCTACTCTTATATCCCTGATAATTCGATTGATTTTATTCTCAATAATAAAATGCACGATTTCATTAAAGTTATGTGAAAATCGAATACTTCCATCTTCTTGAACCACAGACTCGTTATATGAGGTTCCCTTTGAATTGTTTTTCTTTGGGAATTCGAAATTAATAGGATTCCTGCAATGCTCGAAATCAAACTTATCTAATTGCTCATCAATTGATTTATTATCACATCTACTAAAATCTACATAATCTGTTAACTGTTCATAGAACCAATCAAGTTGAGATGATTCTTCTTTAAGAATAAAAATAGGAAGTTTGTTGGCCCAGGCCATGCCCGTTTCAAAAGCAATTATTGGTTTACTCGTTCTTTCAACATTTGTTGTCCAAACAACAAGGAACATATTAGAATCTTCCAGTTCGTTTCGGAGTTTTTCAATCAAAGGCAGGCCAATAGAATTCCTTTCAGCTACATAAGGGAATAGACCTTTCTTTTTTAATAGGGATTCAATCCTGTTAATGATTTCTTTATCAGCGGTGGCGTGAGAAACAAAGATTTTTGGGTTTTTCGGTCGTAGCATAGTTTTACATATTTTCAATTATCCCCACCTCCTCCTCCGTCAACCCATACAACCTATAAACCAACTCATCAATCCTGCGTTCTGCATGATCTATGGTGCGTTGGAGTTGCTGGCGGTGGGAGTCTAAGTTGGTAGACATAAGTTGATTATTTAAAGTGATCAGAGTGTCAACTTGCTGAATTATTTTGTCATATAGCTCTTCGTTTTTCTTTACTGGCAAATCCAGTTGGATAATGGGTAGGTTTTTGAGATATACATAACTTGGTTCATAGAAGTTACCTCTTAGTTTTGGAAGAATTTTTTTAAACCAGAAGTAAGTTACACTACTGTTGAGCAAACCAAGTAAAAATTTGTCCTCTGTAGATATTATGAAGCATTTTTGGTTGGTATACCATTTATTGTGATCAATCGTAAATTCAGGTCTTTTTAAAATATTGGGATAGATGATCTTTGGTTTATCAAACGCATCATAATAATCACATGCCCTTAATTCCCACCAATAATCTCCCTTGTCCCATCGCTTTTGAGCTTTTTCAGAAAACGGAGCTAAATGCCTGGAAATTGGAGGATATGCTTCACTTAACCACGCCCAGGCTTGTTTGCCTGTATAATTCTTATTTGTAAAGCCTCTTGGAAAGAATATAAGATACTTATCTGCAACCGGTGGCTGATAACGTTTTATATCCCTGCCAGCAAGAAAAGGCTTAATGACTTCAGCGCTTCTGGCGTCTTCAGCAATCAGGCGGTTTTTGGTTGCTTCATCAATTACAAAGGCTTCATTAAGACCTGTCTTAATACCATAAAAGATACTTCCTTTCACATATTCGCCAAGAGGAACAGCATTTTCATGGAGTTTTTTTAGTAGCTGCACTTCTGCATCTCCTGTCAATTGCCATCCCTCATCATTTAGTGCATCCATGGAGATTTGCTTGCGGTTTTCAAGATGATAATCGCGCAGGCTGGTAAAATCAAGTGCTTTTACATCTGTTGCATGGAAGTTTCCGGTGTTGTTTCCACCGGCTATAAAAATGCAGGGATATGTTGTTGCTTGCTGGAAAACCGGCAGATCGCCAAAGTCAATGATTTCAATAATAGGTTGCTTTTTCAGCCAGCGGCGCAAGGGTTCTCCATAACGTGCACGCATCCATTTGTTGGCTACTATAATTCCAAAAAGCCCTTCATTTTTCAGTATTTCCATTCCTTTTTCAAAGAAATAGGAGTATAAGTCGGCCATGCCATGATACACTTTGTACCGTGTTTTGAAATACTCCTTTTGGTCGCCAAGCAATTCCTGTCGCACATACGGCGGGTTCCCGATCACCGCACTAAAACCTCCGTTCTTAAAAATTTCCGGGAAGCCATGTTTCCAGTCAAAGGCATTGATCTTTTTAAGCTGGCCTGGGAAAAGTTCAAGTTGGTTGTCATAAAAATCGGAGCCTATCAGGGAATTTCCGCATTTGATGTTATCGCCTAAGTTGGGCAGCACCCTTTCGTGAAACAACTGCA
>CAZYXQ010000114.1:0-3598 GCA_964651235.1 uncultured Gammaproteobacteria bacterium | reverse complement strand
AAGAAGACGGTAGTAAGAAAAGCGTAAAAAAGAAGAAAAGCCCGCCGAAAAAATGGTAGTGGGTCAGTTTGAATTTTATGCCCCTTGAAATGCTTGAGCGCATAAGCTATAATAGGAGGCATGAAAAAGAATAAAAAAACACCCATAGAATTAAATAAGCTGGCTGCATTTATTGTCGAACAGACGACTAATGAAGAACCGGAAAAAGAAGAAGCAGACGAACAGCCAACAAAGAACCCTGCCGCCGTTGCTCTCGGTAAACTTGGAGGCAAAAAGGGCGGCAAGGCTAGGGCTGAAAAACTTACGCCTGAACAGCGCAAGGAGATTGCAAGCAAAGCTGCTAAGGCAAGGTGGAAGAAAAAATAATCTTATAAATCTAATCCCGGTTCAGGAAATGGTAATTCTAAAGTTTCCCCTTTCTTTGGCAAAACTTTATTAACCATATGGACAAAGCGATTCCACCCATAGCCATTAGCCAATGCTAGTCTTTGAAACATAATCAAAGAATGTAAGTGCTGTGCAAGCATTGGATCACCAACATCCTCAGTTAGCCATTGATGAAACTTGTTTTTTCTTTTCCCCTTATCATCTTTCGGGCTTTTAGATTCCAGTTCTTCCAATAAACTAGGAGCGATCCTTTCATATACTAAATCTCTAGTATAGTGAGCCACTACGCTAAATCTGTTTTTACGCATTCCAGGCCATGACCAGCCTTTAAGTTTATAAATATTTTCATAGAATTCATCGGGGAACTTTTTTGCCCATGCCGCAAGTTCTTTGCGTATGATTGTTTCAAGATATGCTTGCAAAGCATCTTTTGGCCTAATGGCTTGATAGTTTGTCGCTTCATCAACTAAAGCTATTATCCCAACAGTAGCAAACGCTCTAAATAATATTTTGCATTTATCGGCAATATGTTCTTGGTTTTTATTCAATACATCTGCTTCCTGTGCATCAATAAAAACTGCACACACTTGTGGAAGTAAATCTGCCTTATAGCCGATAGATTCTTTGCCATTTAGATTAAACAAAATAGGAGTTGAATTCTCAGTTAACTCATTAGGAATAAAAGGTTTTAGGTTATTTGCTGTTAAAAAAACAGGTGTTTTGAATTCGTCATCATAATCACGGCCGCCTTTAGCTTTTCCTGTTCTTCCAATAGCTTTAACAAAAGTTGCTCTTGTTAAAACCCTTCTTCCATCTTCAAGAACTGCACACTTTATAACAGAATCTCCAATTTTCATTTCTCCAACGTGAGTTGCTTCTGGAAGTTTTGGCTTGTCATTTTCCCATCGTTTTTTAGCGGCTTTTTGAGCAATTTCTTTTCGTTCTTCAGGTGTTAGTTTAGCCGCTCTTGCGATTCCACCTTTAGCTTTTCCTTTTATTTCATCATCCATGCAAGCATCCCCCTAATTTTTATGCTTGCATTATAGTTAAATATTTTATAAATGCAAGCAATAAATTGAAAATAATGCTTGCAATTGCTTTACCGCTCAAGTATAATGGTCACATTGAAATCATAAAGGGGCTGGACATGAATAGACTGGACATTGCAAAGAGGGCGCAAATCATCGGTTGTTTAGTTGAAGGTAACAGTATAAGGGCTACATGCAGGATTACAGGAGCAGCAAAGAACACGGTGGTTAAATTGCTTGCAGATGTTGGCAAGGCATGTGCATCCTATCAAGACAAAACTCTTCGTGATCTTCCCTGTAAAAATATTCAATGTGATGAAATATGGTCATTTTGTTATGCAAAAGAGAAAAATGTTCCTGCTGAATTGAAAGGCGTATTTGGTTATGGTGATGTTTGGACATGGGTAGCGATTGATGCAGATACAAAGTTAGTCCCCGCTTGGTTTGTCGCCAATCGCTCCCCTGAAGCTGCAATGATTTTTATGGAAGATTTGGCGAATAGATTAAGAAACAGAGTACAGCTTACCACAGATGGACATAGAGCATATTTAAACGCCGTTGACAACGCCTTTGCTGGCAATATTGATTATGCAATGCTCGTTAAAGTTTATGGCAATCAAAATGACACAAAAGATACCGCAGCTAGAAAATACAGTCCGGCTGAATGCACTGAAATAAAGAAAACAAAAATAAACGGCAATCCTGATATAAATCTTGTTTCCACAAGCTATGTAGAGAGACAAAATCTAACCATGCGTATGAGCATGAGAAGATTCACAAGATTAACAAATGCTTTTTCAAAGAAAATAGATAATCTTGAAGCGGCTGTTGCTTTACATTTTATGTATTATAATTTTTGCCGGATTCATAAAACATTGAGAGTAACTCCGGCAATGGAAGCAGGTATTTCCGATCATGTGTGGAGCCTAGAAGAAATTATAACATTAATCGGGTGATGCCCAATTATGGCAATTTACTGAGGTAACGATCATCATTAACATCAAGAATAAACGCTGTGGATATCTCACCTTTTACTTTTGTTCCATTGACCATCAACTTTATGGGTTGTTTGCTCCATTCTGCCTTTTGAAGATAGGCTTGGTTATTTTCTTTCGTAACAGTAGCATCTTGTAATATAGCCCAAAATCTCTTTCCGGTTGTATCTTGGAGCTCAACCTTAAAAAAATTAATCTTTGAACTATCAACTTTCAGTATGCGGTATTCTCCATCAAGCCTTACTTCTTCGGATGTTGATCTTTCTGACCGCACTAATTCACTTACTTGCTTTTTATTAAATGTCTGCCCTCCTATAGTAATATAGTTTGCAGTTAATGCCCCCTTAAATATCTTATTTATAAACTCTTCAGTCAGGACTGTATTAACTCCAACATATGGAACCTGTTTGGATGCTTCTTTCATAAGTTCAAGGCGGCGTGTTTCTTCTTTAGAAAGGGACAATTGCAATTCCATTTTCTTGTGATCGGTTTGACCAACCAAATATTCCTTTATAACTGAACTACTCGACCATGACAGTATTGCCGTCATTCCAAGTATAACAAAATGCTTTCCTTCCATTTTAGGTATGGCTCCCTCAACAATTTTTTTACCAATATCTGCTAGTAACGCCTTATATTCTGAGCTGCCTTTGTTGACCTCGACCATTAATTCTAATGCTGATTTCTCTTCGTTGCTAAGTAGTCTTCCATTAGCAACGTCATGTTGCATTTTTGCATAAGTGCGATAGATATTAGCCTGCAAATCTATAAATGCCATCATCATTTTCGTGCCAATGGATGACTGAAATTTACCACCATCTACCTTTAAGTGAAAAACAGGCCACGATCCAATATTAAGATGAAATATGTCGGCATCTATTGGTATTTTCCCGGCGAGTGTATTCTCTAATAAAAGCCATGCATCAGATTCCGTCGAAATATCAATTGTACCAACATCATTCACGTCATTCCCTCCAGGACAGATTTAGGGAATAACGCTATCAAAAATAGAAAATAAAATCATTATTAATTAGTTATTTTTTATAGAACATATGTTCTATAAATGTCAACCATTATTTTTAGATAGGTTGACAATCAAGATAAAATTTTTTCAGATTTCAAACTGACCCACTACCGAAAAAATTAGAACCTCGACAGCAATATCGGTATTAAATTATCACCAAAGTA
>CAZYXQ010000113.1:0-3618 GCA_964651235.1 uncultured Gammaproteobacteria bacterium | reverse complement strand
AAAACATTTCCAGTTTATGAGATACCACTCTATCTCCAATCTGATTTATCAGCACTAAAATTCTTAACAGATCATGAGATCCCACCTTTTTTAGCTCATCTGCTTTTTAATTTAAATCATAATCAAGCTTTTATTGAAATTGTTGAAAATGAACCATCTATAACATTAGATGTGGCACAAATAGTAGCCGCATTAAAAACATATCCTGTATTAAAAGAACTTGTACGTGATGAAAAACAACGATTTTGCGTAATTATGGAGACAATACTAAAAGGCCCTGAGGAAATGGAATATGGTCAAGCTCTACAGAATCTTGCAATATTGTTAGAACAGGTAGAAATAAAGAGACTTGGATTAACTCAAGAACGAAAAAATAAAAAAATTCATACAAAAAACTCAAGATAGTTATTAACATCGCAAATCATTTAAATTTAAATATTAATAAATTATTCTATTCAATTGAGCTCTATATTAAATAGTAATATAATATACGAATGTTAGAACAAATATTGGCTCTTTCCAAACAACTCATATCTTTTCCTTCAACCAAAGATAATACTGGTGTTTTGTTTGATGTATTAGATTATGCGAAAGGATATCTGAGTGGTTTTTCAATTGAAGAATTTACGAAGAATAATACTCCAAGCATTCTGGTACACAATCAAAAAAAAGGAGAGAAACATTTTAAGATCATACTCAATGCTCATCTTGATGTGGTAGCCGGTACCAAAGAGCAATTTGTTCCGTTCATTAAGTCAGATAGACTATATGGCCGCGGTGCAATTGACATGAAATCAGCAGCCGCAGTTGAATTACTTGTATTCAAAGAAGTTGCCTCTCAAGTCCCATACCCTTTAGCTCTTCAACTTGTTACTGATGAAGAAATCGGGGGCTACTTCGGGACCAAGCACCAGATTAATCAAGGTGTACGGGCTGATTTTACTATTGCAGGTGAACCTACCGATTTTGGTATAAATAATCAAGCAAAAGGCATTGTCTGGGCAAAAATAAGTACAATCGGAAAAACCGGTCATGGTGCATATGTATGGAATGGAGAAAATGCTCTTTGGAAGATTAACCAAATCTTGAATCGTATAAAAAAAGCATTTCCGCTTCCCAAAAAAGTCGCATGGAAAACTACTCTTAATCTTGCCCGGGTAGAAACCTCAAATGTTACCTTCAACAAAATTCCTGATGCAGCTGAAGCATGGGTAGATATTCGATTCATTCCTCATGACTCACAAACAGTTATTCCAGAATTGCAAAAAGCTATCGGTAAAGAGGGAACCCTTGAACTTCTCGAAAATGAACCCGCACAATTTACCGATCAACAGAATCAGTTTGTTAAACAATTAAAACAATCAGTAAAAAAGATAACAGGAAAAACAGCAAAAACTATCGTAAAACATGGAGGCTCAGATATCAGACATTTTAATGGAGTAGGGTGTGATGGAGTTACATTCGGACCAACAGGAGTTGGTTTACATTCTGATGAAGAATGGGTTTCTCTTGAAAGTCTTTCAACATACTATCGCGTATTATATGAGTACTTAACTCATCTAACTTAAGTTAGGGAGTTTTTGTAGGAGTTATGGAAACACCAAAAAGACTACCTCTACAATCAGCTTTCGTTTCTGTCCCTTTTTCAAAATATTCTATTTTTCCAAAATAGCACGTTTTTTCAATTATGTCTTGTGGTTTGTCGAACCATGCGGTACTTCCATAGGTAGTAAGCATATATTTCATTATTCTATTCCATATCGGAGCCGCGCCGGTAATTCCTGATGCGAGAAGCTGATTCATAGGAGCGTTGTCATTATTGCCAACCCACACTGCAACCAGAAACTCAGGTGTATACCCTATTGTCCAGTTGTCTTTTTTTTCATCAGTTGTACCTGTTTTTACTGCAACTTTATATCCGGGAATTTCAAGAGCGGAATTTGAACCGAAAGCCCATCGCCGAGCAAAATTATCGGATAATATATCAGACATAATATAGGCAACATCTTCGCTTATAATCTTCTTCTTGTTTACGGGAAGCTCATAAAGTACCTGGTCTCTTGCGTTTGCAACCCGAAGCAGATCTGACACATCAACCCTATATCCGCTATTAGCAAAAACTCCAAAAGCTGTCGCCATATCAGTCATATGTACTTCCCCACCGCCAAGAGTGAGCGAAAGTCCAAAGCGTGAAGGGTCATTCCAGGTAGATATTCCCATTTTTTTCGCATGATTAACAAACGAATCAACTCCTACAGCATTGAGTGTCCGTACCGCAGTAATATTGAATGAGTTAGCAAGTGCATATCTAAGCGGGACTTTGCCGTGATAGGAACCGTCATAGTTGACAGGTCTATAGGGTGATGATCCGGGAATAGAAAATGAAATGGGAGAATCATCAAGTATGCTTGCAGCAGTAAATCCCTTCTCAAGGGCTAATGAGTACATAATAGGTTTTATTGAACTTCCCGGTTGACGAAGTGCGGTAGTCACATTAAATGCCCCTGAGGGTTGTGCAAAATAATCAGAAGAACCTACCATAGCAATAATTTCTCCGGTTTGTGGTTTGGTAACTAACACAGCAGCATTTGTAACGTTAAGATTACTTACCTTCTGAAGTTCTTCTTTTACAATTTTTTCTGCTTCTTCTTGAACATTGAGATCAAGAGTTGTCATTACATTTAATCCACCCTCTTCTACCATTCGTACTCCAAATTTTTTTTCAAGATTTGATTTGGTAAAAAATACAAAATGAGGTGCTTTAATTGTGGTCATGAGGGGAACAACTTCAAGTGGGCTGTCAACAGCTTTTTGCATTTGTTCAGACGTAATATATGATTGTTCCTTCATTTTCTTTAATACATCATTACGTCGCTTTATCGCAAGATCCGGATTTACATACGGTGAATAAACTGAGGGTTGTTGTGGCAGCCCAGCAAGAAGTGCAGCTTCTTGCAGCTTTAATTCATTCGCTGATTTCCCGAAATATGTTTTAGAGGCTTCTTCGATACCGTATGAAGAACCACCGTAAGGGACCTGATTAAAATACATCTCCAATATTTCTTCCTTCGAAAATAACTTTTCTGTCCATAAAGCCAGTATAATCTCTTTTATCTTTCTGGTAATCGTCCTTTCAGGTGTAAGTAGTGAACTTTTAACTAATTGCTGTGTAATGGTTGATCCTCCTTGTAACGACTTTGTGAGAAGGGTTTCTTTAAGAGCTCTTAATATTCCACTTGAAAGAGAAACTCCATTATGTCTGAAAAAATCCTTGTCTTCTATAGCAATTGCAGCTTTTTTTACATACTCTGGGATTTCTTTTAACCGTATCGGTGTTCTGTTTTCATCACGATATATTTCATATAAAAGTTTTCCGTTTCGATCATATAAATGTGTAGATTGTGCAAAATTTACTTTACCGATATTTTTCGGTGATGGCAGATCAACAATAAACACGTATCCCTGATATATAAGCATCGCAAAAAGACATATTACAAATCCAAACAAAAAAAAACGAAATTCCAAGGAAAATAATCCGATAAACAACTTATAAGGAAGAAGCACTATAAATATGAGTAATTTAGTAATTTTTCTTAATACTACATAAAGTATTTTAAA
>CAZYXQ010000112.1:0-3643 GCA_964651235.1 uncultured Gammaproteobacteria bacterium | reverse complement strand
AATATGTTCTGCCAGATAATATCTGTTTTTTAATTCATCAGGCAGATCCCTTCTGATCCTTAAAAGCTTTTGATAATCATTGTATTCTTTAACTGATCCTGTTTGATGAATTATCACAAAGTGGGTAAGGAGCATTGGCAATATTGTTTTTACGTGTTTGTTTATTGCATGTGAACCGAGTGACCCGCCCGTGATGTAAACTACCTTTAGATTTTTCGGATCAACTTCAAATGGTTTTCTTTTAATCTCAAATATTGATTTTCTAACCGGATTACCGGTAAGAACGCATCTGTTACGCGGAAAGAATATTTTTGTTTCTGGAAAAGAATAAAAAATTTTGTGTGAAAAAAAGGCAATTATTTTATTTGCAAGACCAGGACTAATGGTCTGTTCGTGTGAAAACACCGGAATACGCCATAACCACCCAATGATCGCAACAGGTAATGCAATATAACCACCGAAGGAAAGGATTTTTTGGGGTTTTTCTTCGATAATTACAAGTAAAGCATGAAAAAATCCCAATGGGATTTTCAACACTTGTAATAAAGTTTTAAAGGATAATACCCGAGTAAACCGGCCGGCCTCAAGCGATATAAATTTAATATTTCGTCTGGATATCTCCTTAAACTCAAGTGACAAAGTCTTTTCTCCGTCAAGGGAATATTTTCTTCCGACAAATACGATTTTAAAATCATCTTTGTTTAAAGATTGTGCGATTGTGTCAATGACTGCCAAAGCCGGAGTAAGATGACCTCCTGTGACCAATAGTTTCATTTTCGAATTCATATTACATGATTTTAATTTTTCTAGCAACACTGAGCACAATACCCATAAGTGCAAATGATAGAAGAAGATTCGAACCGCCATAGGAAATAAAAGATAATGGAACACCGGTTAAAGGAATAAGATGAACCATGCTTGATAGATTTATTACGGTCTGAAGACAAAAAAATCCAAAAATTCCACCCGTCAATAGACGTCCAAAACGATCGGGTGCTTTTTCGGATATTCTGAAGACATAGAGAATAAGAAAAATAAACAAAATGATTAAGATTAAGCTTCCGACAAAACCGATTTCTTCACCAATAATGGCGAATATTGAATCTGTATGAGCCTCTGGTAAATAAAGGTGTTTTTGTTTTGATGCTCCAAATCCTTGGCCAAACAATCCACCGTTTGATAATGAGATTAATATTTGATTAATATGATACGTAATGCCTAGAGGATCAACTGTAGGATCAAAAAATGCAAGAAGTCTTTTTAATCGATAAGGAGATGATTTTGCCAATAAGTAGAAGCTTATTGTTGAAAACGGGACAAGAAGTAACAAATACCGAAGTTCGATGCCTGCCAGAAAATAAATGAGAATACTCAATGAAAAAAGAATAATTGCCGTACCCATATCAGGCTGAAGTATGATGAGAAACATTAAAAGACCCAGAAGTATAATAAAAGAAAAAAAGCGTTTTCTTTCTTTTGTAATAAACCAGGAAGAAAGATATACAATAACTGAAAATTTTGCCATTTCAGTAGGCTGAAAACCAAAAATCCACCTTCGTGCACCATTTACTTCAGTTCCGATGCCGGGAATCAGAACTAAAAAAAGTAAAAAAATATTAATCAACATAAGAAAAAATGCACCGTAATATAATTTGTGATAATCGATGTAGGATAATACAGTCATGACACATATCCCTAACATAATCCATGTACCTTGTATTTTGAGATAATGAAAACTGTCATTGTATTCACTGAAACTTTTTACATATGATGCTTCAAATACAAAAAAAAGGCCTATAACCGAAAGAATGATCGGTAATGTAAACAGGGTGACAAACGATTTTTTTTTCTTTTCTCTATCTAATTGTGGTGCACTATGTCTTCTCATATTCGTTAATATACCGCTTAAATAAATCTCCTTTTTCTTCAAAATTGTTCCACACACTATAACTCGGGCTTGCTGTTGATAAAAGACAAATTCTACCTTTCGTGGTGTATCTGTATGCAAAATCAACAGCCTCTTTCATATTCCGTGTAACTAATGTATGAGGGTACTTATATCCGACATCATCCAGAATGTCCCGGATAACTAAACCAGTGTCCGGAAAGAAAACGATGTTTTTAATCTGATATTGTTGAATGATGCGTATCAGATTAGAAAAATTATACCCTCTCTGCTGACCGCCTAACAAAATGGTATCAACGGCTTCAAGCGTTTCAATTGCGGCAATCGTAGATTCCGGAGTTGTAGAAATTGCATCGTCATAAAAGATGATACCATCATGTGTTCCCACATATTCTAATCGATGCGGTAGCGGTTTAAAGCTTCTGAGCGCCCGGATAATATCACTATTTGGGATATTAAATATCGATGCTATTCGTATCGCAGCTTGAATGTTTTCCCTATTATGTAGTCCCTGAATCGGGATTTCTTCTTCACTTATCGGAATAGGCGTAGGAATATATGGTATTTTTTGACAGTCTAGTTTCGCACCCCAATCAACGAGGGTTTTGTATCCGGGGTGGTACACAAAATAATCGTTCTTTTTTAAATATGTTGTTATTTGTTTTTTTGCGTTGTAATACTTTTCCAGACTGCCATGATAATTCATATGTTCGGGAAAAAGGTTTAAAGCAAGCGCAATATGCGGAGAATAATGTAAATCATCAAGCTGATAACTGGAAAGTTCTATGACGAAGATATCATTCTTGGTTATCGGCTCAAGTAATGATAATAATGCCGGTGTTCCGATATTACCGACCAGATGAGCTCTTTTACCTGAGGTTCGGATTATATGATAAATCAAACTGCTGGTGGTGCTTTTTCCTTTTGTACCGGTTACACCAATGATTGTCCCATTACAATATTTAAAAAATAAATTTGTAGCTGTCGTATATGGCACTGTCATTAACTGTTTTGAAATTCCAGGGGTTTTGATTAAAAGATCATATCCTTTCTGTTTTTTTAAATAATCCGCATCAATAGTTTTGTCAAGTATTGATATATGTGCCTGTGGAGCAAACTGCTTTAAAAACACTTCAGTAGCCTTTCCTTCTTTACCATATCCAAAAATACAAATTGATTTTTCATTTAATTCATTTGGTTTCATAATAAGGATTTAAAGCTTTCGGGAATTGTATCGAGTGAATCTGTTTTAAATACAACTTCGGATAATGTATTAAATTGCTTTTCATTAAGGGTAATATTATTTTTTAATGCAAGCAGTACGGGTGATTCAGACGATTTAATCTTTTTTAAAACCATTTGTATCGCAACCCATACTTCTTCCTGTGTTCCTACACAATCAAACGGTTTATGACCTCGAAGCCCTGCAAGCTCCTCATAGACAGGAATTAATGCGATATCGTTAAATAGATTTTTACCGAAAATCTGCTCAGTTCTACCATCAGGTAACACAGCAGACAATAAAAGAAACATAAAAGCACACTTAGGACAAGTCCCACACCATTTGACAGATCCTTTTGATTTGTGTTTTGAATCTAATCCTTTTCCAAATACCTTGAAATTTTTATTACAGCTTGAAAAGTAAGAAAAATACTTTTGATATTGTGAAAATAGTTGAACGATTTTGAGTTCTGAAAGTGGCCTCAATAAAGAAAAATAGGTTATCGAAGGAGTTAT
>CAZYXQ010000111.1:0-3653 GCA_964651235.1 uncultured Gammaproteobacteria bacterium | reverse complement strand
GGAACAGGAAAGAATGATAGGTGGAGTTGCCGGGGGAATTGCTCAATTTTTTGACGTTGATGCAAATCTTGTCCGTTTTTTATTTATTCTTGTGACACTTCTCGGGGGATCCGGGGTTCTGTTATATTTTATTTTATGGATTGTATTGCCAAGTGAATCAAGTATTACCGATACGCAGAATATGACGATGAAAAAAAATATGAATGAAATAAAAGAAAAAGCAGAAGACATTGTGGAAGAAATAAAACCTCACGTCGGAAAAAAAAGGTCTCATGAGGGTCCTGCTTTTGTACTCATAATAATAGGGGTATTGCTTCTTCTTCATAATTTTGGGTTTTTGTGGTGGTTTTCATTGAAAAAATTCTGGCCAATAGTATTGATATTACTTGGATTTATCGTACTTACACGCAATGATAAACAATAAGGGTTTTATCATTATTTTTATTGGAATTGTACTATTACTGAATACAACGGAACTGATTCCCTGGACGGTATGGAATATAATAATCATATTTTGGCCGGTTTTATTTATTGTGTTAGGTATTGAGTTGTTGATTGAACATATTCCATTTTCCGGTTTACTTATTTCGCTTGTAACGTTGTTGTTTTTGTCATTTATATTAATATATTCGTTAAGTTCGGTACATAGAGGGGTTTATGAGTGGACAAAACGGTATATTCCTTGGATAGTGCAATCAATTACGATTCAACCACCAAAAGTGAGATGGTATCGATTATAAGCATACATATAACAAGTGATAATTGTCCATTATATGACTTCAAGATTAAAGACTCTTCAACAATCCTTTGATCGTTTTTCGATTGACTCCTTTTTTATATCAAACCCAAAAAATATTCGGTATCTTACCGGATGTGAAGGTCTTTCACCTTGGGAACGGGAAGCACTGTTATTTATTACAAAAACAACTATTCATCTTTTTACCGATGGTAGGTATGAGGGTGCATTTGCTCACAACGTTCAAAACACAAACAAAAAAATCCATTTACACATACTTTCCACAGACAAGAATTTGTTTGCCTATATTCATGAAATTACGCAAAAAGCAAAAATCAAAAGGATTGGCTTTGAAAGTGAAGATTTGAAATGGAGTGAATACGAGGCAATGCGTACTTCCGTTCAGGCCTCTTTAAAAGGAATAAAAAATTTCGTTGGAGCTTACCGGTTAATCAAAGAAAAAGAAGAACAGATACACATACAACACGCATGTAGAATCGCGGATATGTGTATGAAAGAGGTAAAAAAGTATTTATATAAAAATAGAACAGAAAAGGAAATAAGCTGGTTTATCAGTTCATGGGTTCACGAAAAAGGATTGGAGACAGCATTTGACCCTATTGTTGCTTGTAATGCAAGCACCTCAATTCCTCATTACGCGACAATCGCAGGTAACGGAACGATGTCAGATAGATCAATATTACTTATTGATTTAGGGATCCGGTATAACGGATACTGCTCAGATATTACCCGGATGTTTTTTAAGGGAACTATTCCGGATGAAGTGAAAAATATGTACGAAAAGTTACGAATGATTCAGCAGGAAACTATAGAACAACTTTCCATAAAAAACTCATATTCAGAAGTTGATTTGTTCTGCAGAAACAGAATACATACAGATATGGGAATAAAATATGGATATCCCCACTCGACCGGTCATGGAATCGGTCTTGAAGTACACGAGCATCCAAAGGTTTCATCGCTTTCAACGGAAACAATAGAAGAGGGACAGGTGATTACGATAGAACCGGGAATTTATATTCCAGGAAAATGGGGTATGAGAATAGAGGATACTGTATTGATAAGAAAACATAAGGGAATTAAGGTGTTGACTTCGTATCCGAAGAAGATGGAGTTTCTTTAGGTGTATCGTTTGGCTTTGATTCGGGTTCGGTCGGAAGTTTTAATTCCTGTTCTACACTGAGATGTTTTGCTTCTACTTTTGGTTTTGCCTTGTCTAGTTCAATAAGTTCTTCGTCGTCTTTTGATTTTTCTTTTAGTTTCTCAGTAATCTGTTTTTCCATATCCTTCAATTCTTTTACGTGTTTTGCCGCTTCAAGTTTTGCTTTTAAATATACGGCAAGTTCTTCTCCTTTTAAGTTATTGATGAGGAAAATCGGAAGAATGTATCCAAGATCATCAACTCCTTCTGCCTTTAATTTCTCATCCGGAGACATAAGCTTATTAAGGGTATTTGTGATGAAAACAATATCTTGATCAACCCACTGCTCGCGTGAAGTGATATTTTCTGATACAGGTACTTCACCTTTTTCATATTGTTGAGTCCACATTTTTTTAACTTCTTCATAGTCTTCGATCGAGATACTTGGAGGAATAGAAACAGTTTGTTCTACATGTTTCTCAGGTTCAGTAACAAGAGGAGTTTCCGCAGTGATGATATTTTTGACTTGATCTTCATTCAGCTTTTCTTTTTCTGCAATCTTTTTCACGGTCTGAGAATCCTGGAGGGCAATTTTTGACACTTCCTTTATGACCGTAACTACACGTTCTTTCTCAACACCTGTTTCTTTGCTAATATTTGCCACAACCTGTACCGGTGAAACAGCAGTTTTTGCCGGAACTGGTGATCCCGGAGCATAAGGTGAACTCGATTGTGATGTTTGACCGAGTTGCGCAACATTTTGTTTAAATGAGGTGAGGACGGTTTGTATTTGTGGTGCAGCAACATTGGTATTTTTGGATACTGTATTGATCATTGAAGTATTTTGAGATACTTCACTTACGAATGTATTATTGAATGAAACGACTTTATCTGATGAAACTTTTGCACGATATGATATAGCTTGTGTTACTGCAACTGTCTGAGGAACAGTCTTAACAAGTTCTTTGCGTCTTGCGGTTTGTTCAATTTGCGATGATGAAATTGAAGAAAGAATTTGTTTGGCGATATGATCTTCTTTTATGGTACGATTGAAAAGCTCAGTGCGTATATTCATAAACTTTTGTCTTTGAGTTGGAGTATCTGCCTTGGTTGGAGAGGAAAGATAATCTAGATTTTTCCGGATTGTTTCATTTGTTTGTTTATTGGTTTCAAATTTGGCGATATCTGTGATTTTATTCATGGAGAGATTGAGGGATTTGCTTATTTCCTCAGTTCTTGTCTTTTTAATCTCTTCCATCGTCTCGAGTCGTACCTTTATTGGTACCTCAACCTGTTTTGGCATATGAAGAGAAGTTCCGGTTGATGACGGGGTTGGAGCTGTGGGTGGTTTTGGAGGATGAGTTGATCTGGATTGATCATACATTGACATCAGAATATTTTTCATTGCATAAATACCGTCACAACAGTAATCTCTAAATATTCGCAACAGCCACCAGGGAAAAAATGTGACAGCCCACAACATAATAAGGGTAATCACATACTCGGCGAAAGTATCCACATAATTACCATTATTCAGAGCTGATAATTTCTGGAAATTGATTTGAGCGGGTCCTCCGTAAGTAATATTTATTCCGGTAGGATAGATATATCCAAGGCCAGCGTTATTGGTACGGGAAAAGTCGAATGGAAAGGGGATGCCGCCTTCCCATATTTTTGAAAGAGCTCCAAGAAAAAGAGCAAAAAGCGGACCATAAAAAACCCACTGAAAGAATACACCGATCCAGATCCAACCCA
>CAZYXQ010000110.1:0-3668 GCA_964651235.1 uncultured Gammaproteobacteria bacterium | reverse complement strand
TCAAGTTATTAAAGCAGGTATTTCGAAAAAAGTTACTTTTAAAACACTTAAATATTCGTATGTTGTTCACCTACAACAATTGGGGTATCCATTACAATTTACTTTAGAGAACTTGAAAATGCATTCGTCCCAATCTTTGGAATTCTTCACACTTATTGTCAATAGGGATATAAAAAAGCAAGCTTTTAGTCCTTTGGATAAAATCATTCTTCGCACAGAGGTAGAGCATCCCATAAATGTTGAATATTTTGAACAATTAATTACAGGAATTAACGACAAGGATGAATCTGATTATTTAAAAGAAGCTCTCGTATGTATGAACGCTGGTTCTTTACGTGCAGGAATTATTTTTGCGTGGACTGCTGCTGTTATTAATTTAAGGAAAAAGTGTTTTGGACACGGGAAAGTCACATTAAATAATGCACTGACTAAATTTAACCCTAAAGCTAAAGAAATAAAAAAAATAGAAGACTTTGCATACATTAACGATGCACTATTATTGCAAGCAGCTCAAGAACTTGCCATAATTGACAAAGCCGAAAAGGATTCATTAGAAGATTGTTTAGATACAAGAAATAAATGCGGACACCCTAGTAACCACAGACCGAAATCTTTAAAAGCCGCGTCATTTATGGAAGAATTAATTTCAATCGTTTTCAAATGAAAGAAGCACAGGCGGTAACAGGCGGTATATTTTATTGCCGAGATAGTGCGGGTTTCAACGTTTCTGAATCTAATAAACTTTTGTGTAACTTGACAGGGCAGTGCTTCGAAAACGGCAACAAAAACATACCGCCAAACCGTTAGCACCAAGCGTAAAATGAGACAAGTAGTAACCTTTATATTAATCGTATTATCACTAAATGTTTATTGTCAAAAGACGTATGACAAAGATACTATAACAATAAACCTGATTAACGATACTGACTTTAGTAAATTCCTTTATAAAACAAAAAATTATGCATTTTCCTTATCACTAAAAGATATATGTGAAAATAACAACTTATTTAAAAGAAGTTTCCCCGCCACACTTAAGGACAATACTTTTAAGGAGGACACAATTTGGTTGGACAAATTTATTAAACAAAAAAAAGAACAAGATATAAAACTACTCTGCTGGCAAAAAATTGAAAAGAAAGATGCATATATAATTAACACTGACACTAATGAGAAAGTATCCCAAATACTCTATGTGACTTCACATGATTATATGTTGTGTTACTTTCAGTATTTTGACTGTAAAACAGGACTGATAATTCTTGAAAAGAAAGAGCCATGGATTGGGTGTCCTCCTTTTTAGTTTTATAAAGAAATGGATTACTTATGAAATTACGCCAGGTGCTAACAACAAGCAAGCGCAACTGCATGAATATCTTGTACGTAGACATAAAAAGTGATACATTTGCAGTATGCGCCTGCTTGCCGCCGTTATAGGCAATAGGGCAGACGTTCTTCGTTTCGACATTTGTGGAGGAAAAAAAAGAAAAAATGCCCCACCACACTTTAAAACAATTTCGTTTGTGCTGTTTCATATTCAATTCGTTTGTTTGCTAATTCAAAATACTTTTTTGATAGTTCAGAACCTAAATACTTTCTGTTCTCTCTTATGGCTGCTATTGCAGTCGTTCCGCTTCCCATATAAGGGTCAAATATCAATTCAGCATCAGGAAAGCAAATAATAAACCTTTGAGCCAATTTTACAGGGAAAGCCCTTTTGTGTTCTTTATCAGTTCCTTCGGCTGTATCTTTTATCAAATCGTGTTGATTTATGGAATTTGTAAAATTGGTATTCGTGCCTTTTGATAGCCAGTAAATCCTTTCAGTCATTGGATAAAATCGGCATTTATCAAAGTTTTGTGAACCATTAAACCAAACTACTTCTTGCTTCAAAGTCCATTCGGTTTTCAAAAGCCACTCATAAGGGGTTATTTGCTTTCCATTTTTAATTCGGTTCTTATGGTTATACATTATGCTTCCACCTTGCTTTGTTGCCCTATAAATTTCATTCAGCACCTTTATTTGTTGCTGTTGGTATTCTTCTTCGGGCATATCGTCAATGTATTCGTCATACGCTTCAAACACGTTATTTCCTGTATGGTGCTTCACTCCTAAATTATAAGGTGGTGATGTAATCGTTAAGTCAATAGTTTCATCTGCTACTTGTTTAAGTAGTTCTAAACAATCAATATTTTTTATTCCCTCGCTTCGCATTTTTTCTTTTTTTTCTTTAGTGCTTCGATTAAACATTCTGCTAAAAATCCCTACTGCCTATAACAGCGGTTTTGTGCTATTTGCCCATAAAGTTTGTCGTTAAATTGAAGCATTGTGTAAGGGCAAACAGACACAAAGCCGCAAAACGTTAGGGGGCATTAAAAGAAAAAACGAGATGACATATATTCCAAAACCAATAGAAAAGCTAAAATCAAATTTTTCTCAACGAAAGCAAATGGGATTAAACTCCTTTGACGACTTTGAGGATTTCCTAAACTGGTACAATGAACAAAAAAAAGAATGCTTTTATTGCGGACTAAAAGAACAGGAAATGCAGGAAATTGTAATGAAAGGAATATTGAAATCTAATAGGTTTCCTCAAAATGGAATTATCGGAAGAGGTCAATCGAGAGGAGTTTGGCTTGAAGTTGATAGATTGAAACCTAAAGAAAATTACTCTCGTGCAAATTGTGTCCTTTGTTGCTATTTTTGCAACAATGATAAAAGTGATGTGTTTGAAGGAAATGAATATAAAAAGTTTATGGAAAATCGAGTAGAATATTTAAGGCAGAAAATAAATGATAACAGATAAAGAAACAAATTTTGTGTACTTCAGTTCTTTGATAAAGGAAAACGAAAAATACACTCCATTTTGGAAACGATTAGTACCAATATTAAACGAAAATCAGATTGGTTATGGCTTTATTGAAAACACTAGAGACATTTGGTGTCGGGACTATATGCCAATTCAAAAAAACACAAATGAATTTATTCAATTTGAATACTTTCCTGATTATTATCTCACTCCCAAGCATATTGCAAAACTGACAATACCAGCAGAAACAAGAATAATTGATAAAATCTTATCGGAAAAATCAAAAATAATATTAGATGGTGGAAATATTATTAAATCTAAAAAGAATATAATCCTGACAGACAAGGTTTTTATTGAGAATTCTAATCTTGACCCAAATACTGTTATTTCAACTTTGAAAAAAGAATTAAATGTCGAGAATGTTTTTATAATTCCAAGAGCACCTAATGAAATGACAGGACACGCAGATGGAATGGTAAGATTTATTAATGAAACTGATTTACTTGTAGCAGACTATTCAGCCGAAAGTGAAAGTTGGAAGCGAAAAATGGACAAAGCGCTTGAAAAAACAGGATTAAATATTTTTTCTTATCCAAATGAATTAGTTAACGAAAAAAATGAAAATGGAGATTATGTTGCACGGGGTGTATATATAAACTTTGCTCAAATAGGAAATGTAATATTATTACCACAATTTGGTCTAAAAACTGACTTAATTGCTCTTGAACGAACAAAAGAATTATTTTCTGATTGTCAAGTGCTTCCTATAAACTCAAATGAAATTGCAGTTGATGGTGGTGTTTTGAATTGCATAACTTGGAATATCCGAATTGAAACTTCTATGAGTTTTAACAAACTACCC
>CAZYXQ010000109.1:0-3679 GCA_964651235.1 uncultured Gammaproteobacteria bacterium | reverse complement strand
ATCAATTATTTTTATTCTATGAGGGATTGTATCGAATAGAAGTACTAAACCGTTCAGGCCAAAGTCCGTATACTCTATTAAAATCACTTGAGATATTGGCTTGCTATTATCTATAATTAGCACACCTGTTATCATTTGTAGTTAACAAGTTTAATCTTGAACTTATGAAAAAATCCCTTATTGTTCCGGACCATGTGTTTAGAGGATATGATCTTCGGGGTGTTGTTGGACCAGATCTGAATGAAGATCGAGTTGAAATTCTCGGCCGTGCATATGCTACTTGGTTGTTAAGAAGAAAAGTATTTGACTGTGTCGTGGGATATGATTCTCGCGAATCCAGCCCACGTTTTAGAGATGCATTTATCACAGGTCTTACAGAATCGGGAATTTCCGTTTACGACATTGGAATGACCCTATCACAAATATGCTATTTTGCACAGTACTACTTTAGAACACGGGGGATGGTTATGATTACAGCCTCACATAATCCGAAAGAATATAACGGTTTTAAATTCGGTACCGGTTTTTCTGAAACCATGGTAACTGAAGAGATTATAGCTTTTAGAGAACTTGCAAAATCAGGCGACTTTGTTAAGAAAAGTCCTGTTGGAAAGGTAATCAAAAAAGATGTGTTTCCAATCTATATGGATGATTTGATGAGACGTGTAGGTACCATACGGAAGTTTAGGGTTGTTGTAGATTCATGTGCTTCAACAACTGGAATCTTTCTTCCTAACATATTAAGAAAGGCAGGATGTGAAGTAATTGAACAAAATACAACACCTGATCCAACATTTCCGGTCGGCGTTGCCGATCCGACGGAAAAAGAGGTTCAGGAAAGACTTGCTAAGCGCGTAGTGAAAGAGAAAGCCGATATTGGATTTTCCTACGATACGGATGGTGACAGAATCGGAGTTGTAGATGAAGACGGAGGACTCATTTGGAATGATACGCTTGTGTCTTTATTTTCAAAAGACATTCTTAATTCACTTCCAGGAGCTAAAATTGTTTTCAATACCCTTTGTTCAAAGCAGGTTGATGAAGTTATAAGAACAGCCGGTGGATATCCTCTTATCTGGAAAACTGGGCATTCGTTTATTAAGGCTAAAGTAAAAGAGGAACACGCACCGTTTGGCGGAGAACTAAGCGGTCATTTCTTTTTTGTCGATAACTTTTATGGTCATGATGACGGAGCAATCGCATCCCTTCGCCTTCTTTCATATCTGACAAGCCAAAAAATGTCCCTCAAGGAAGCTGTTGCAAAACTTCCCCATTATTATTCTAGCCCAGAAATAAAAGTAGGTTGCCCTGATGAAATAAAATTTGAAATTGTGAGCAAAAAAATTGGAGGAGCTATGAAAAAGCTATATCCAAACGCTAAGTATATCGAAATCGACGGGGTCAGAATGGATACAAAAAAAGAAATGCTTATTGTACGAGCATCGCAAAACGGTCCCTATCTGACAGTCAAATTTGAAGCCAAAACAAAACAGATGTATGATTTATTAAAAAAGCAGATATCAACAATATTGCATCATATACCTACTATTGATTTTGCATCTGGGGTTAATACCGACTCACTCGAATGAACGAATTGTCACATGAAAAAATAAAGGAGTTTATTGCATTTTCAAAAAATACCCTCAAAGAAGCGGGAGATATTTTAATAAAATATAAAAATAAAGTTTCGATCAAAAAGGTTAAGGATACAATAGGTCTTGATATTGCAACGAATGCTGATTACGCAGTCGAAACGTATTTAGTGAAAAGTATTAATATTGCTTATCCTGACCATGATATTTTAACCGAAGAAACTCTCAGTAAAGATACGCATTCAGACTTTCAATGGATTATTGATCCACTTGACGGAACTAAAGAATATTTACGCCACACACCTTATTACTATAGCCTCATGGCACTTCGTTATAAAAATATGATTGTGTGTGGTTCAGGGTATCAACCGGATCTTAAGCGTATGTTTACTGGCGGATTGGGAATCAAAACCAGGATAAACGGTTTTACATTTGAATGCTCAAATGAAGTAAGGCTGGAAAAATCCCACATCTCAGTAGGTTTACCGAATAAAACAATGAAAGCTCATGATATAGGTATTTATCTTGATTTCCTAAAAAAATTAACATTTCAGTGTTATCGACTACGTAATAATACATGGGACGTTGAGGCTCTATTTAATGTTTCAACGGGTATCGTAGAAGGTTATATTCTTCCACCATATACAGGATTAACTTCTGGACCAAAAATGTGGGATATTGCTCCTGGGATAGCGCTTATCAATGGAAGTAAGGGAATGATTACTGATTTTTACGGGGAGTCTTTAAATTTAAAAGATATGTCAAGGGGAATTGTGGCAACAAACGGTCTTATTCATAATGATCTTCTAAATCTAATAAAAACGTACTATTTATAAAGACCTCAAAAACCTTGATAAAATGACATAATTATCTTATAATATATTTAAATGGCTAATTCAGACAATCCAACAGATCCAATCATTCTTTCACATTTTACAGAAGCTTTACTTCAGAATTTAAGAAGAATTAAACCTAAAACCAGACCAGATGATCTTTCAAAAATCAACGTATCTCAAACTGTTTCATTATTTGCACTTGTTTACGAGAAAATCAGAAATGCTATCGAATACAGAGAAGATCATCTCATTCGGAGAGCTGCCATTGAACGGATTATGAGAAGAAGACTTATGCTTAATCCTGAAGGAAAAGGAGAAGCGGAAAATGTATTAAGGGAAGTACTGTGGGCTCGCTATTTTCCTAATGGCAGCCTTGGAGGTCATGATTTAATGATATTACAGGATATTATTGATAAATATGTATCACTCAGAAAAGCTCTTATAGGAGGCAGACCCGTAGAAACTCAGCAGTACTTGTCTGATTTTATCATTCAGATGCTTACCTGTGAAATCGAGGAATCTCTCAGTCCTGAAGACGCAGCTTCATATGCGAGTTTCACCTTTTTTATATATCAAGTATTAAGGAAAAAAATTAAAATAGAAGGATTAAGTGACGATCAGAAGGATGCTTATTTTTTAGCTGCTCTTGAAAGAGCATACCGAAAAAGTGATAAATCTTATCAAAGATATCACTTATTTATTACATTTTATAAACCAGTTGGAGAATTCTCCCATAAGGAACTCGAATCGTTAATACCAAAATTGCCCTCTATCTTCAAAAAAATCGATGAAACACTAAATAATATTTACGTTGATAATTTGATTCAATATTCTAGAAAACTCCTTCCTTCTTTTCTTATTTTATTCAGCATTATTAAACAAAAATTTAGTGAAATATCATCTATCTTGTCCGATAAAAATAAGCTTTGGGTTGAAGTTGATACTACGTGCAGGGATAAATATCAGCACCTAAGCACACGAATAAGAAATCTTGCAATAAGAAGTTTCATATACATATTTCTTACGAAGATGATACTGGCTTTAATTCTTGAAATACCGGTTTCTCAATATCTATTTGGAGAGGTAAATATGTCATCCGTTATCATAAATTCAGTATTTCCACCAATTCTCATGGTACTGATAGTTTCTTTCTTTAAAATACCGGGAGAGGATAATACCAAAAATATATATAACAGGATAGTACATATTATTGATAAGGATACAAAGTTTGAAACAAGATCGGAAGAGCAC
>CAZYXQ010000108.1:0-3685 GCA_964651235.1 uncultured Gammaproteobacteria bacterium | reverse complement strand
TCCTGGGCGCGGTTGCTGGGCGTCGTGTTGTCAAAAACATCACCCGCCACCAGCATCAATTCAATATTTTCTCGTTCAATAAGCTCGGCCAGCCAATTCAAAAACGCCTCAAACTCGTCGTATCTCTTGCGGTTATAAAGCGCCCGGCCAATATGCCAGTCAGAAGTGTGGAGGAGTTTCATGAGCTACTATCTTTAATCGTACGAACTATCTATTCAAGTTATTATTAGAGATTTCCTTTTGTATCAGTTCCTGCCAAGATAAAATTCCAATGCATCATCGTTGATTGTTATAAGGCGAAAGTACATTTTTTGATGAAAATACAAAAAGATTTTTACAGCATCGAGTAAGCGCCACATACAAATGTCTTGGGCAATCAAACTTATCTGCATCTAAGATGGCAACGGTATCAAACTCAAGGCCCTTTGTTAGCAATGTAGTTCCAATACATTTTCCTTTAATTTTTCTGCCTGAGCGTCTGATAATGTTACGGTGATTTGTCATTGCTTCAAACACTGATATTCCTTCTAAATTAGAATGTTCGAGAGCATTCAAAATAGCATACAAAAGCCCTTCTCTCTTATATCCAATCTTTAGGTTATTTCTTAATTTTAAAATAATATTTTTTATATTCATTGGTGAAGGCTCTGATATAAAGAAATCAATCGCGCCTTTTAACGTGGTAGCCTTTATTTTTTCAGCGTCAGATCTTTTACTTTTTACGTCATTTTCATTAAACCAGACATCCAACCCGGTCTTATAAAACAGTTGTTCTAGCACATCTTTTTTGATTCTTCCCACAGGATTTCTTGCTCTCTCAATAGCTGAGCATAACGTATCTATTTTTTTTGCAAGCGAGTAGAAACTTCTATCATCTATAGCCTCCAACAAAGTTAAAGATTTGCCGTAGTCAATTTGTGCACGGATTTGCGCTCTATCATTAATATCACCTTTAGGTATTCTTTGGCCCCCATATTTAACTTCT
Source organism: uncultured Gammaproteobacteria bacterium (assembly GCA_964651235.1). Lineage (GTDB taxonomy): Bacteria > Patescibacteriota > Microgenomatia > UBA1406 > GWC2-37-13 > YC2-FULL-38-9. Next base: position 2,700 of record CAZYXQ010000108.1, on the reverse strand, counting down.
TCATATTCTGGTACAATTATCAGTAGACTATCAAAATCTGGATTATTATCAGGATTTGAGATTACTTTCCTCAGGCACTTCATATATTCGCTTCCACTAACTCTAATATCGCCGGAGTTCACATTTACAATATTGAGTCCTTCAATCTTTCTTGACGAAAAATCAACTGACTTTTCATATTCAAGAAGATATCTAATCTCTTTAAGTCTGTCACCCAATGCACGGTTATTACCTTCTTGATACCACCTATAGGGGATGGAAAGGTCTGGTACTCTTTCAAAGTCTGATAGGTCAGTAGCAAAGTTCACTATATCACCATTAAAATTAAAAATACCCTGTAAAGGGTCTCCCAGAATATGGGTTTTCAGACTTTTTGATAAAACTAAAATCATTTCATGTTGGGTTTTTGTGCAGTCTTGATATTCATCAACAAATAGTCCAGTATATGTTGCTTTGATAATGTCTTTAATGATATTTGATTTGAAAATAGTCGCCGCTTTATCAATTATAAAGGGATAATATTCACTCGATTTGTCCTGATCTGGAATATCAGTGCCTACATAAAAAGCATTCACATATTTCTGGGCAAAACTGCTGATAGTTTCAACATTGTACCTATTGGAAGGAATATTTGATTTTTTTATTTTCTCTTTAATAGATGCTACACCTGCATGTGTATGAGTAAGAATTAGCTGCCGCCCTGTTGTATATTTTAGACTCTCAGCAATAGTATATGTCTTGCCATAACCGGCCGGAGCCACAAGTAATGTTTTATCCCCATCAACAAAGGCTTGGTAATCCATTATTCATCAATCCAATGGCATAATTTAGTTAAAGTGACTTTAAGGCACGCTTTATCATCTATTTCATCGAAGTGTCTGAACACTATATCACCAAGAGCCTCTCCATCGTGGATGTGCTTGAACCAGTCTTTTCGAGAATCCTTATCTTTTTTCTTTGGCGCAAATTCTGAAACAATCTTCTCCCTTAATTCTTTCGTATCGTCCCAATCTTCTATTGGAAAAGAAATATTATCGTCAAAAGCCGTATTAAACGAATCGCGGTACTTCTCTTTTGCGTACCGAAGTAAACTTTTTACGCCGTTCCATGACAGGTCCTTAATAACTTGCTGCTCAGTGCATAATCCATTATCCCAATCAAAAATAGATATCCCGTTATTTCGCCATTCATCTTTTTTTTCATTAATTTTTTTTACGTCTGCATCACATAATAGAGCTGTTTTAAGGCCTGCTTCATTTATTTCTTTTACCTTGTCTACGATGGTGCTTCCTGTGCCATCCACATATGCACAATCTTTAAATGACATTTGTTCTTTATATTTTTGTTTTCGCCATTTATCTAGGGAGCGGCATATGCCAACTTCTGTTGCCCCTTCACACACAATCACTTTTTTTGCAAAAAAAGCTTCTGGGCATGCTCTTATAGTTTTTTGAAGCGTTTCATTACTAAGGCCAAGCTGGCGTGCCTCAATGTATTTAGTATTATTATCTTTTAGTAGAAGTAGTAGCGGTTTTGATCCAAGCTCAGTTATAGTATCTCGTGAATGTGTTGTGATAAAAATTTGCCCTGCGTTATGTTCATTCAAGAACCTGACAGCTTGTTTAATTCTATCTGGTTCTAGACCTTGCTCAATTTCATCAATAAGGATGATTCCACCATTACGAACCAAGACTGATTGGATTGCCATAGAGGCCAACCGTTTAGATCCTTTCCCTTTTAACCTGAAAGGAACTAAATCTTCGTGTAAGCTAATCCTACCTTCTTTAATTGACAGCTCTCTCGAATCCAGCGTTGTGGTGGCTTTTGAAATATCTAAACCTAAATCTGCAGCTTGTGAGATGATTAGAGCGGTTGCCTTCTTAAGGTTATCAAAAGGATTTTTGTTAATTTCTTCTTTGCATTCTCTTAAGCACTGAAGGACAGCATTATCATCAGCTAAGCACTCATCAGGACTTATTAATTTGAGTAATGAATATAGCGGATTTCCCTTGTTCCAAGAGAAATGCCTATCAAGATAATCTGATATCATGTAACAGTTGAACTGTGCTCTGTCAGCCGCACTGATACTTTTATCTTCTAGTTTTCGTGCATTTGTAATAACCCATTGAGGTTCAAGCGAGCTGTCCACGGTAAGTTTGACCGACAACATGGGAATCAAGTCCTCATTCAATCCCTCTAATGTTACGTCATCAATAAATGTATTATCTTTGGTATTTAATGCCCTCACATAGAGACCGAATTTACTTTCAGACAAGAGTGTCTTGGGAATATCGATCAGCGAGACTACTATTTCTATTTTTTCACGATGATCGCAATTAAAGAAATCAGTATCATAAAAATTCAAATTCCAATTTGGAGATAAGGCGGCTGAAATTGCATCCAAAATTGTTGTCTTTCCGCTATCACCACGGCCTACAAGACAGATCAAATTTTGATCTCGGGCCACATTAAGTTTTAATTGCTTTATTCCTCGATAGTTCTTGATATATAATTCATTGATTTTTGACATGAAATTACCTATGCTGGTCGATATTGGAATTAAATGTTCAAAATGCAGTCCTTTTGTTGAAAGTCTAATGTTTATTCAAACAGATCAGGGAAACCATAGGGTCAGGAAACCATAGGGTCTATTTTCTTAACATGGCAATAAAAAAGTCAGGTCGCAGTCACCTTTCGCGA
>CAZYXQ010000107.1:0-3720 GCA_964651235.1 uncultured Gammaproteobacteria bacterium | reverse complement strand
AAATCAATCATACCGAACAAATCCTTATGAAAGAAAAGAAAAAGGGGGGTAATTTGAAAAAGAAACTTCTTATATACAAAGCAGTCAAAGACAAAGTTACTCGTATTCATGATGATTCTTTAAGAGAAATTACATATAAAACAACTCTATTAAAATCTATTCAGGATTTATTATGGAATATTTGAATTATCTAAAATTATCAATTATTATTATCTATACTTTTTATGATCACAGATAAAGATATTACAAAACTAAAAAAAATATTTGCCACAAAAGAAGAGCTTTCTTTTCTTACAACAGAAGTGTCTGGTATTAAAAACGAGATGATCAATTTCAAAGATGCTCTTTTATATGAAATACAAAAACTAAGAGATGATATAGCTGTCGTAATAGGCTACAGAAATATAATTGAAGATCATGAGGTTCGAATCGACAAACTAGAGTCAAAAAAATAATTTTTTAGCTACTCTTCTAGTTCTCCCTCAACTACGAGACGCTTCATAGTTGTTCCTGGAGGCCAACAAGTCATAAGTGTTATCGTTTTTTTTTCCTTATTTTGGGATAGATACGAAATATCATTCGCTTCAATAATTTTTTGTCCTGTTGCTTTATATAGATACTTTTTTCCGTCTTTAAATACGTATATACTATCCCCTTTTTCAAGCTTCGTTAAAAGGTAAAATATTGCATTATACCTGTTTGCCTGATACCAGTTAGCTGCAGAATGAGCAAATATAAACATATTTCCAAACTCGCCAGGAAGTGCTGTATCTCTTGCATGTGCAACTCCTTTCGTAAGTGCGATCTGATATTCTTTCTCATTGTACGGGCTTACATCTGCTATCACCTTTGTATTTGCCCCGATTTTAGGTATCACCAGGCCATATTCTTCATCAACCGGTCGGATAATTTTTTTCTGATGAGTTGAAGAAATGGAGGTTAACTGTTCTTCACTTTTCGTAAGAACAAGGGCGCTGTTTGTACCGGGTTTGAGGGTATAAGTTAACTCCTGAAATATGACAGGATAATAGATAAGAATAAAAAGGAGCAATCCTAATAAAACTAATATACTTCCTGCAATAATGAATACTTTTCCTCCGTTATTGCTTTTGGATTGTATTGGTTTAGAGCTTTTCTCCTGTTTTATTACTTTCTTTTTTTGCTTTGACATAGTAAATAGCATAACCCAAAAGTGTAATGAGTGCAATGACTCCAAGTGAAATCTTCTTATGCGTAAACACCCAATTGAATCCTTTAACAATCGGATTTACTTGCGTTTTTGCGCCCAGCACTCCTCCTTCATCCTCACCAGCAGTCGTTTCTTCTTTTGTCTCTACTGTCTCTGTCTTTCCTTGAACTTCTCCTTCCGTAGCACCTCCGGCAATATTTGCATTTTCAACAGGTATAGCTCCTCCTGCTGTTATTACACCACCTGTTGTAGTTGTTGTGGTTGAAGTCGTAGTGGTCGTAGTAGTAATAGTCACACTATCACCAACCAATCCTGACCCATTATCCGCACTGTCAAACGCACGCAACACATAATAGTATGTCTTACTGCAATCGCCTACAACGTCATTGTAGGTACCATTCTGATTTGAACCCATATAGATGGTCGTCCGACGGGTACTTGCATCGGCTGAGAATGATGTATTGCTTTCTGAACGGTAGATCTCAACCCGTGTCGTCTTACCGCCATCATCAGCAGTCCTCCAGCTAATTTTATACTCACAGTCAGACACTTCCTGTTTACTATAATTTGTGGGTGTACCCGGACCTTCGGTTTTATAATCTACCGTTATCGTCTCGCTTGTTGATGAATCAGTAAGTGTCTCGGCTGTTGCATAAAACTGATACGTACCTTTTTCATTAATCATCGATGATAAAAGAGGGCAAAGGCCGCTGTTTCCACCTGCAATTACTGACAGATCTCCGCCGATCTGACTATATCCGGTTGAGGGCTTTTTCATAAAACATTTGACTGTGATCGGTTGCATTTTCATGTCCATTGTCACATACCCAAGAGTAAAGTCATTAGTCCTTGTCGGACTTTTGGGTTGTTCTAGACGGATGGTCAGATAATCAATTCCGTTTGCTGATACCGGTACTACCCCGTACATAAACATAACAAGTCCTGCAAAGAGAATAATCGTCATCCGCTTTACATAAGCATATCCGTGTTTTTTTAAGAACCCAAAACTCATGAGTATTAACCCAACCATAGTCAATAATCCTGAAATGATAATCCAGATATTCGGCGAGCCTGTTCCGGGGAGTCCGGTTGATGCACCAAGTACATCACCTGTTTCAATGACTTCCTTTACTTCTTCATTCTCAATATCTACTCCGGGAGCGTCCGCATCATTTTTTGCTAAAAGAACCTTAGTTCCTACAAAGTTTTCTATTCCGGTAAATGTACCAGGATCTGTAGTCCCTGAATCAACAGCTTCAGCTAAAAGAGCGTCTTCGCTTTCGATATTACATGCTTCTCCTTCACTAGTCTGACATCCATATGCCCAGGCCAAGTCTTTATACAACCCCGGTTTTTGTGAAGAGTTAATTGAAGCGGTATATACTAGCTCAAATTCATCTCCCTCTTCCGCATCTCCCAGAAACCAATCACCAGGAGAAGCATACACCGGTTCTGTTATCATGCTTGTAATATCTGTTCCATTTTTAAATACCTTATAACTTCCTGAGTTATATTTAAATCCTGCAGGAGGAAGATCTGAGACCACCAAATCTTTTGCAAAGTTGTCAAGCACGTTAAGTTTAAGTCTGTATTCAACATTACTTCCTGCTGATGTATCAGTAGGCCATGTAAGGTTATATTTTGACAATTTAAGTTTAGTGGGAATAAGTTTATTACCCACTTCACAATTAATAGTTTCTCCGGGATTTACTGTTATAACGTGCCCTTTTGGTTCACGTGTCTGGGCATCAACAACCCCTAATATACTCCACTTATTGGATTCTTCTGTCGCTTTAGCTTGTTTTTTACTATCACAATAAATATCTGTAACTCCCATTACTCCGCAATAAGAAGGACCGTATGCGGTTGTCCAATCCCATTGAACACTCCCTCGCGAATAAAAGAGATTACATGATGTAAAATCCGGACATGGTTTTGCTGCTCCGTATGATAGGACTTTTTGATACCCTTTTACTTCACATGCCCACTGTGCACAAGTTGCAGCATCAGTACACCCATTCCAACCCTCACAGGCTCCATGATGACCATATGCTTCACCTGGTGCTGTTATCAGGACACCTTCTTTCTTTGATTCAACTGTACAGGTAATCCCTGTTTGTTCCCATCCATCCTGCAGTGTTTCACTTAATCCATATGTTCCCATTACCAGATCGCTAAAGACCGTTGTGCCATCGGTTCCTGTTGTTGATTTTGTTAGGTTGGTTCCATTATCAAGAACCATCTCCCATCCGCTCATGGTTTTTTCATTCTCATCTCTTTTACCATTACCGTCTTTATCGTCATACTTTGTTACATTAACTTTACCGAAATTATAATTACCGAATGCAATTTCATTATTTGAGTTTATATCATCATGGATTATCACTTCCTGGCATTTAGATCCGGTTGTATTAATCCATCCCACCTGCTCTACTTCACTTACCCAATATGTTTGACCAATATACAATGATTCAAACTTGGTTCTTCCTGCAACTCCTGTTGATGCAGTGTCTGTTACACCTGATGCAAGT
>CAZYXQ010000106.1:0-3730 GCA_964651235.1 uncultured Gammaproteobacteria bacterium | reverse complement strand
TTCATTACAAACTCTATTACATTCTGTCCGTCAAAAACTTTATGAAGACTAATCTTGATGCTTATATTAAAAAAATGGAGGAGCAACTTACATCCGATGGTGTTCAGATGCATGTCCAAGAAGTAGGTACGGTAATGGAAGTAAGGGATGGAGTTGTATTAGCATCAGGTTTGAATGAAGTTACATTCGGTGAAGTTGTTGAATTTAAAAGCGGTGTTAAAGGTTATGTAATTGATTTGACCGAGGATAGAGTTGGCATTATTGTGCTCGGAGATTATGTTGATATTGGAGCCGGAGATCAAGTAAAAGCTGCGGGATATACTCTTTCTGTTCCTGTTTCTGACAAACTTCTTGGAAGGGTTGTAGACCCTCTTTGTAACCCGCAAGATAATCTACCTCAAATAAAATCAGATATACAGTATCCTGTTGAAAAAATTGCACCTACCGTAGTATACCGTAAATCGGTAAGTGTACCTCTTTTAACAGGAATTAAAGCAATTGATGCTTTAACTCCAATAGGGCGTGGTCAGCGCGAACTTATTATCGGAGATCGCGGTACAGGAAAAACAACTATTGCTCTCGATACGATTTTAAGTCAAGTCGGACAAAATGTTATTTGTATTTATGCAGGTATTGGTCAAAAAAATTCAAAGATGGCACTTGTTATTGAACTCCTCAAGAAGCATAAAGCTCTTGATTATACAGTTGTGGTAAACGCATCCGCATCAGACTCTTCTTCGATGCAATATATTGCGCCGTATACTGCATGTGCAATAGGCGAATATTTTATGGATAAGGGAAAGGATGTATTGGTTATCTATGATGATCTTTCAAAACACGCATGGGCATACCGTCAAATTTCTCTTATATTAAGACGACCCGCAGGACGTGAGGCGTATCCTGGAGATATTTTTTATCTACACTCACGTTTACTTGAAAGAGCTTGTCGCATCGATGATAAATACGGCGGAGGTTCACTTACCGCACTTCCCATTGTGGAAACACTTGAAGGCGATATGTCAACCTATATTCCAACAAATATTATATCAATCACTGATGGACAGATTTTTTTGGAGACTGAACTTTTTAATGCAGGAATACGACCGGCAATAAATGTAGGTATCTCAGTATCACGCGTAGGAGGAAATGCACAGTCAAAAGCGATGAAACAGGTGGCCGGAAAATTAAAACTTGATCTTGCACAATATCGTGAGATGGCTGCATTTTCACAATTTGAATCTGATCTTGATGAAGAAACTAAAAAACTTCTCAACAGAGGTGCAAAAGTAACTCAGGTTTTAAAACAGGATAAAAATAATCCATTTACGCTTGAAGATGAAATTGTTGTACTATGGGCAGCATATCACGGCTTGCTTGATGATGTTCCGGTAACTGAAGTTGAAGCTTTTGAAAAAAAACTTCTCGAGCTTATGCATCTGAGAGGTCACGATATTTTATTGAAAATACGAACAGAAAAAGCAATTTCTCCAGACACAGAAAAAAAACTTGTTATATTAACTGAACAGTTAGTTCGCAAATCAGAATAAGGTATTATGAATCTTCGTCAGGTAAGAAAAAAAACTAAGTCTGTCTCAAATGTAAAAAAAATTACTCGTTCTATGCAACTAGTTTCGGCTATAAAAATGAAAAAGAGTCAAACGCTTGCGATAGAAGCAGTTCCTTATCAGCAGAATCTTGAGGAAATGATCCGTAAAATAATGATGAAATCAGATCCAAAATATTCGCCTTTATTCCTTCCCTCTCAAGATGCGTCTCCGCGTGAATTAGTTGTTCTTGTTACAAGTAATAAGGGTCTTTGTGGTTCATTTAATTTTGATATATTGCGTTATATGTCAAAACAGATTGATATATCCAATACAGACTTTGTGACGATTGGAAAAAAAGCTGTTGCATTTGTTTTAAAAATAGGTGCAACATTAAAGGCTGATTTTTCAGCACCAAACCCACTTACTCAAGCAAGTCCAGTATTTACGTATTGTATTAATGCTTTTTTACAAGGAGAATATTCAAAAGTATCCATACTATTCAACCGCTTTGTATCAACACTCCATACAGAACCTGAACAAAGCGTTTTATTTCCTATGAGTCAGACTTTTAAATCAAAACTTGAAGAAAAAGAAATTCAAGAATATCTCATAGAACCGGCTCCGGATCGTATTATTGATACGTTACTTAGAAATTATGTTGAAGAAAAAATAAGAAATGCTTTTATTCAAAGTGAAGCCGGCGAACATTCGGCACGAATGGTTGCAATGAAAAATGCAACGGATAATGCAAATGATGTCATATACAATCTCACACTGTTAGGAAATAGACTAAGACAGGAAAAAATTACGAGTGAGCTTTTGGATATGGTAACGGCTAAAGAGTCCGTTGAGCAAAGCAATTAATATTTACTTTTTAATTATATGAATGAAGGAACAATAGTATCAATCAGGGGAGTTGTAGTCGATGTTCAATTTGATTCAAAAAAAACACCACACATATATGATGCGCTTATTCATAAAACAAAAGATGGAAAAGAACTCGTGCTTGAGGTAGAAGCAATTGTATCTCCAGGATTAGTAAGAACCGTTGCAATGGGTAACGTTTTTGGTCTTGCTCGCGGAATGAAAGTAACAAATACAGAAAAATCGATATCAGTTCCCGTAGGTGAAGAAACGCTGGGAAGGCTATTTAATGTCCTGGGAGAAGAGATTGATGAAATGGGAAAGGTGCACACTTCAACCAAACGAGCAATACATCAAACGGCACCTATACTAAGTCAGCAATCTGTTAAACAGGAGGTTTTTGAAACCGGTGTGAAGGTGATTGATTTAATTGCTCCGTTTATCAAAGGTGGTAAAGTTGCAGTTTTTGGTGGTGCGGGAGTTGGAAAGACGGTTCTGATCCAGGAACTTATTCATAATGTGGCTAAAGCGCATCAGGGAGTATCGGTATTTACCGGTGTAGGTGAAAGAACCCGTGAAGGAAATGATCTTTGGAGCGAAATGAAAGAAACAAAAGTAATCGATAAAACCGCACTGGTTTTTGGACAAATGAATGAGCCACCGGGAAACCGGTTGCGTGTCGCATTAACAGGCGTGACAATGGCGGAACATTTCAGAGATGACAAACACATGGATGTCTTATTATTTATAGATAATATTTTTCGGTTTGCACAAGCAGGTTCTGAAGTATCCGCTCTACTAGGTCGGATTCCGTCAGCAGTAGGGTATCAACCCACGTTAGCTTCAGAAATGGCAGGGTTACAGGAAAGGATTACATCGACGCACAATGGTTCAATTACATCGATTCAAGCCGTATATGTGCCTGCAGACGATTATACAGATCCTGCACCCGTTGCGACATTTGCACATCTAGATGCATCGTTAAATTTGGAACGTTCTCTTGCTGAACAAGGTTTATATCCTGCCATTGATCCCCTTGCATCAAATTCTAGAGCGTTAGATCCAAGCGTCGTTGGCGAAGAGCATTATAGGATTGCCCGTGAAGTAATCAAAACACTTCAGCGATATAAGGATTTACAGGATATTATTGCAATTCTAGGAATTGAGGAGCTTTCAGACACTGATAAATTAGTTGTCTCCCGAGCACGCAAGATACAGAGATTTCTTACACAGCCGATGGCTGTTGCAGAACCATTTACAGGCAGACCCGGTAAATATGTAAAGGTAGAAGAAACAGTAATGGGATTTAAGGAAATTCT
>CAZYXQ010000105.1:0-3835 GCA_964651235.1 uncultured Gammaproteobacteria bacterium | reverse complement strand
AAATGCTCGAAGGCAACGGGGTTTATCTCTTCATCTTCTCCAAAGCCTGTTGCATGCCAGTACATTTTTGACTTATGCATTATATGTATTACTTCATTATGGGGAATGTTGAAGTGAAAATAAATCGGATATCCCTCTGCTTGTTTTTGCAGATAATTAATATATTGTTTTGAAGAGGGTTCATTTCCTACTCCACCAACTAGATGTAATTCCAACTGATCTGAGTTTTGAATGTTGGAATTTGTGATTTGTTTGTAATTTGAATTTTGGATTTTGTTATTTATTTGATCATATAGTATCTTAAATGCTTGTATCATCACTTCTTGTTTTTTACCGTGCCCGAGGGTAAAGAAACGGCCTACGGAAACAATCCAGTTTTGCCGGGTGCCATTAACCGACGTGGTTTTTGTCCGTAAGCTTACTGGTGGGTATAAGACCGTTGAATCTTTATTCCAATATTTCTTAATCCAAGTTTGAGTAAACTTGGAATTGGCTAAAATTATGTCATATGAATCGAGTCTTTTTTTCATGTCAAAATAAATCCCGGCGCGGATACGATTGTATATGCGCTCGCTGAACTTTTTCGGCAGAAGAACGTGGGAACCCGTGATGTGAAAGAAATCAAGTCCAAGGTTAAAGATACTACTTCTTATGGGAGTTGGAAAATGAGTATAGTAGATATTCTTTTTTGCATATCCATATGAATAATCCATAAACGAAAGATTGATAAACAGATCCTTTCCTTGAACTAGTTTTTTAAGATGATCTTCATTATTCCACACTTGATAAAACTGAACACCGGTAAGATCGATATCAAACTTTTCTTTTATTTTGTGAAGATGAGTATATGTGCCTGAAATAAAAGTCACATCCCAGCCATTTTTATGAAGGATTGCAGCCATGGTACAAGCCACCAGCTCTGCTCCTCCAAATTGGTGCAGCCATTTGTCATAAATTGCGACAGTTTTTTTCATAATATGTCATGCTGAACTTTATTCAGTATGTTGATCTTGATATAAATCCTGGATGACTAATACGCCTAATAAATAAGTACGGTAATTTGATTAGCATATACCACGAAACTTTTATATATTGCCAGTTTTGTGCTGTTGTTGACGGTTTGGTAATCAGGCGGATAAGAAACCGAAGCTTCGCTTTTAATTTGAATACAAAAAACTCCTTTAAAAAAACAGTTAAAGGAAAATGAAGTGCCATATACATGAGTCTTCCGCGTTCACTATGATATATAAAAAAAGGAGACCATTCTGTGCTTGTTGCAGCATGTTGATGGTGAACAATTGCCTTCGGAGTATACACTATTTTGTACCCTTTTGAGCGTGCCCGTTCTGAGATTTCTACATCTTCATAGTACATGAAAAAATTCTCATCAAATAATCCGATTCTATCAAGAATTGATTTTCGGTATAGCGTTGCGACAGCGCAAGCTGCATCAACTTCCCGTATCGTATCATATTGTCCTTTGTCTTCTTCGTAATCCTGTTTTTTATTTTTGGGTATTGCACCAATGTCTTGAGCATATCCATTGGGGAATATACGAATTCCTGCATTTTGTATTTTATTACTTTCACCTAAATAGACTTTTGGATTAACAGCAAATATCTTTTCATTTTCTTGCGCACAAGTAACTAATTCCTTAAGCCAATCCGGATGGACCACGCAATCATTATTAAGAAGCGCAACATACTCCCCCGTTGCCTGTCTTATCCCCATGTTATTTCCAGCTGCAAACCCTATATTTTTTTGTAGTGATAAGGCCCGTATTACCGGCCCGCGTTCAACCGAAGCGGTTGGATTTGGCTTGTTGGAGGTTACTAAATCATTTATTATTTGAAGACTTTTGTCTTGAGAGGCGTTATCCACGACAATAATCTCAAATCTGTTTTTTGGATAATTTAAATCTACAAGTGAGGCAATGGTTTTTGGGATAAACTTTTCTCCATTGTAGTTAAGGACTATTATTGAGCAAAAAGGCGATTGCATACTCTGATTATACAATTTATAACTTCACCTTATTTCTTTACTTTAATTCCGAAAATATACAAACATTAATTAGGGTGTGTACTTGTAGCGAATATAATTTTATTTAGATGCCGTGATGACCTGTATGGTTGATTCAATCTGTGCCATACCTTTGGGGATTCCTGGACTTGTTTGGTAGAAGTTATTACCTGCACGAGTAATATATCGGTTACCGGTTGCTCCTTTTGGAAATAGATCTTTTCTCTCTTGAATTGGTACGGTCATTGATCTGGTTACATACGTTTTTTGGACTTCCTGAAAACCGGCTCTTTCAAGTGCGTGTACTATATAATCCCCGCACACCTCATCTAGTGCGACAGGATCAGTTTGTTTGATGCTTAATTTTTTTAGCATCAGATTGATCATTGCTGCGTTTTTTCGTGCGGCGTCTCCACCCGCATCATCCTGATTTCCAAGATGCAGAAATAGGTCAAATAGATACTGTGGATCATGAATATTTTGTACTACCATATCTACATATTCGTATATAACCGCTCTGGGTATTGTAGGAAAAGCTTTTACAAGATTGTATTTATCAAATTTTCTTTTAAAATTTTCAGGAGTTAAATTAACAAGGGTTAATGCCATTCTATCCTGACGATCCAAAGCCGGTAACGGTGTAAGTCCTTGAGCCTTATATTCACTAAAAAGAGGATCAAGTATAGGAAGGGTATCTGCAAAATGAATGAGTTTTCCACCACAACGTAATACTCTGTGGATTTCCCTTCCCATGTCTTCAATGCTTGGGATCTCGCTATTTAACAGGTCAAGATCTGTCGCGTATGTAAAGGTATTATCGGCAAATGGTAAGTGATACCCGCTTGCCTGTAAAAAAATTGAGTTGGGATTTCTTCTTTGTGCAAGTTTTAGGGGGTTTAAGTTTACATCCAGACTTATAAGTCGTTGCTTTAGTTCAGGAGTTTCAGTACATGATTGAGGAAGTATGCCGCTACCCGTTCCCAAATCAAGTATAGGTTCATCTCCCAAAAAAGATTCAGAAAGAACAGAATTGATCACAAGGCCAGTTGACGCAAGATACGGAAGTCTGCTCCGGACCAGTTTTGCCTGTTCGCGAAGCGAATCCCACACGGTAGCTTTTTCACACATAGCCCTATAGTATAACTAAAAAGGAGTAAAGATTCAAGTGGCAAAAATATTTATTTGAATGAATATACAGATGGAATATTCATATTTCTTTTAATTCATAGGTAACAATTACTCGTGGTCCATTAAATATTAAATACTTTTTGAGTTGAATTTTATTATATACAAAGCTTGTTTTGAAAGCCCAATTCTAACCGAAGCGGTTAGAAAGTGGAAGTTTCACTGCTTTTTCTCTTTTAATTTGAAATAGTCAATTAAGTATGCCTCCTCATCTTTTCTTGTTTTATCCGAATGAACTCGAATATCAATACTATTATTGTTTAATAACAATCTCAGAACATCACCTTTTCCAAATTGAAAAAGTGCAGTTGGTTCTTTGACATTTATTACTTCAATTATTTTATATTCAGGTGGAATGTTAAGTTTTTTTGTATTCTCAAAAACAATACGGTTTTCGTATCCCATGTGCAACCACTGATTACGAGTCTCAATCGTACCTCTATTAAATACATTGATATATATCAATACAGCAATCCAAAATAGAAGACTTACATAATTATTTTTTGAAACTTGTAGTGTGATAAATGCCAAAAATAAAGAAAAGAAAATGGAGGGAACATACAGATATAGTCTTACCTGTGAAAATAGTAATGATAATACAGGGAGAAGACACAGAATTATTGATATGATG
>CAZYXQ010000104.1:0-3860 GCA_964651235.1 uncultured Gammaproteobacteria bacterium | reverse complement strand
GTTGTTTTTCCTGTGCCTGTCGCAAGTGTAAGCAATGCTCTTTTTTTCCCTTCTAAAATTGCTTTAATAGCAACATTGATTGCAATGCGTTGATAGTATCGGATTTCTTTGTCAGCAAGGGCAAAGAATGGTTTTAAAAATGTTTCCTGAATTTCTTTTTTAACTGGTTCATTTGAATTTAATCTATTCCATAGTTCTGTTGGTGTAGGATATTTTGAAACATGCTGTTCAATGCCAGTCGTAAAATCAAATTCTAAAATGTCTGTGCCGTTCGTGCTGTATGCGAATTTAAGTCCGAGGATTTGAGCATACTCTTTTGCCTGCTGCATTCCCTCTGCTGCTAATTTGTATTTTACTTTTGCTTCAATGATTGCAATCGGAAAGTTTTGTGAGTAGCGAAGTAAGTAGTCAAAGCGTTTCGCTTTTTTTCTTTTTGCTTTTCTTCCGAAAACTACAATCTTCCCGTCGGTAAAAGTCCGCTGCTCTAAAATCTGTTCGTCTGTCCAATCACTTGCATAGATTTTAGGTAAAACATCATTACGGCAGGTGTCGGCTTCACTTTCGTAGTCATTTATATTTATTATCGGTTCAGTCATTAATCACAAATATAGATTCTAGGTATTTTGGTTGGATATTCCTGCTGAACATGGGAACTATAGGAAGTCTGGTCTTGTATGTCAAGGAAATCTTTACTAAAAAGCATAGCATGCTGGTCTTTTATCGTGCTGTATTATGTTTATTATGGGTTGGAGTCCTGCTTTTTCGTTAAGATTGATGTTTGTGGATCACGGAGGAATTCTATTAATCGGTATTTTTAAGAAAATATGCATTATCATAAAAATGGATTTGGAAGATTTTTAGAGGGTAATTTTACTTAAGAGGTCCAGTATATGTTTCAAAACGCATTTAATATTCTTACTAGATTGGTTATGGTACAAATTAGTATTTGCTATGCAGCAGGCCTCCATAAGGCCAAATTCACCAACTTCAGAGAGAAAATTATGACTCGTGATTATCTTTTAAGCTGCTATCAAAAATACTTCGATCGATCATCAAAACGTGACTTTTTTCGTTTCATGTTATGAAAATAGACTGTCTACCTTCATGGCTAGCCCGGACATTGTAAGCACCTCCCAAAAAGCCGAGATTTCATTATTTCCATCACGCAATTCTGCAGAACCAGATTGAGGTTTTCCGGGTTTTGGCATAGTGCGGTTTTTCAGGCGTTCCTTTGACCATACTGCATTTTCCGCGTCAATAATCCATAGTGCTTGTGGACGAAAATGCTCATCTAAGCGCATGAGCCACAGCTGATGCCATCCAGGGTGGATAGGTGATACACGGCTTGTCTGTGAATGTGCAGAGACAGTCTTGACCTGTATCTTGATCTCCTTCTGTGTTGGCTGAAGAACTTTAATATCCCATGCGTGTTCGCTGGGAGAACCGAACTCAAATGCCGCCTTCGGAAAACGATGCTTTGCATAAATGCGCGCGAAAAACTCTCCAATAACCCCAGTCTTCTGATCTCCAATTGGAATTTCTTCAGTACGTGTGCGTTGAATTTGCTCCATCCTTCCATAGGCTTTGGCATATTGGTCAATTGCGTCGAAGATGTCTTGCACGGGTAATTACTCCTGCGACGGTCACAATATTTATACAGTCTGAATAGTCCAGCTGAAAACTTGAGTACTAATTAAAAGAGAGCTCAATCAAATAGCATCAAGTTGACTTTTTTAACACTTTACCTTTTATTCTATTTATTTTGATACGTTTCATTAATAAGTTTTCTAATTTCAACAAATTCTTCTTCTTCAATACCTGATATACAGAATAAAAATTGTGAAAGAAATACAGAAAAAACCTCATCTGACAAACAAAGACCTGTAGGATCAATTGCTGCACGATGCTTTCCTACTACTACTTGAATTCTATCCAAACGTGCAATTGACTCATTTGTTAATGGTGAACAAGCAGGCAAAGGGAAGAATTGGCGATATAACAAACAACGTATTCTTACAGCCATTTCTGCCGGGAATCCGCGTCTATCATCCCTCGTTTCAACACTATAGCATGGTATTAAAAAAAGAGAATCTTCTTGAAGATGTTTTTGCCCTCTTTGTTTTAACATTTTCAATATATCTGGATAAATATCTAAACCCTTAGAAATAATAATTGCCGGTCTTCTTTTCGCTTTTTGGGCCAGCAGTTCTTCTGTGGATTCAAGACTTAAATATTTTATCGGAAGGGCTCTATCTTTTGATCCTTTGAAATCATTGTCTGGATCGACATTTCTTATCACGAACTTAATTTCATTATGTTCTTCTGGTTGATTCCGTTCGACATCAAATATTGTTGGTATTTCATTAATATATGGTGAATTAATCCAACAAATTTGTCCTTTTTTAAATTCCTTAGAATTTATTTTTTTGTAATAATCCGTTGGTGAATAAAGCTGGAATAGCCCCATTAGATAATTATCCTTGATATTCCCTCTAATCCAGTATCCAAAGGTTCTGAGTCAATGGCATCTAATGTTTTAAAGTATAGTTCATCTCGCCATTTTTCTGTTTCTTTATAATCCTTTAATAAATTTTCCTCGGCTGCCTTATGCTTTTCTTTTAATTTTTTTACAAGTATCCTTATATTTTCAATATCCTTTTTTGCTAACTTTTTCGTTTCAATAGAAGGAATCGGCTCTGGTTGCCTAGCTAAAGAAAAATCCAAGAAATCACCCTTTTTTACATCTTCCATGGGCTCAGTATTAAAATATACGTAATCCAAAAGTTGCGCAGTATCATCACCATATTTTCGTATAGCATACTGTAGCTCAGATATTACCGCAAATTGAAATTCTTTTTTAATTTCGGTATAATGATCATCATCACATGAAAAAAGGCGATATTTTTTTTCGGAATATTTGCTTTCTAAGGTTTTACTGTTAATAAATCCTTTTAAAACAGCTTCATCAATGCTTTCCATAACATTTCGGCAATAAGGGCCATAATTAATAAATGCCCATGGAAATTGAGTAATTGTCGCACCAGCATTTAATCTCGCATAGTATAAATCCGCCAGATAAACAAATTTTACTAGACGAATGGTTGTAAGTGAGATGTCATGATCAGTAGCATAACATACTATGTATTTAATTAAATTAATTATTTTACCATTCATGACGATTATATATAATCCAATAATAGTTAGCCAGAGTTGCTATAGTCTATTTATTCTTCTCATATATTTGAGTTGTGGTGAAATACATACAAGGTCTCACAATGTCAAGCCTAAACAATAAGGCATATTATTAATTATTATTTTAATTCATTCACTTTAATATTCAAGGTTTTTTCCAGCCATTCGGCTACCAGGTGGCGATGACAATCGTCCCCTGGTTTCTCCCAGCATAATAAAATGGCATCAGCGCCCAGATCGGATAAGACTTTTGCCGGGTCGAGTTTATCCAGGACGTCGCGCTGATACTCTTTGACGAATTCAGGCCAGGGAAGTCCGGCTTTCGAACGTTTCAATAAATCTGCGGACGGTGCCAGGGCTATGTATCGGCGGCCTGTTGTCCACCAGCGGGGAGGCCACCTGGCAATGCTGACGGCGTTCGGATCGGTGGCTGCGGTTTTTTTGGCAAAATATGATGTTTTCATGGTTTTCCTTTCGTATTTTAGAACAAGGGGTTGCAACCCCTTGTTCTGTTTTCCTGGATTCCCGCCTTCGCGAGAATGACAAAGGGGAGGATGGATTGCCCGGTCAACCGGCATACGCCGGGCTCCGCAGTTGTGCTTATCACACAGCGATTCTGATTTGCTGCACTACCTGGCTTGTGCTGTCCGATTGCATCAGCGCCCGCT
>CAZYXQ010000103.1:0-3861 GCA_964651235.1 uncultured Gammaproteobacteria bacterium | reverse complement strand
ATCTGTTGAAACAATAACACCATGAACCTTCCCCGTAACCATCAACTCTGTGAGTATTGTTATGGCTGTCCTTGTCTTTCCTGTTCCTGTCGCCATTTCCAATATGCCGTGCCCAGCCTCAAGAAAGAGTTGCACAGCTTCATCCTGATGCCGCCAGCGATTGTTTTGGGGTATAGGTTCTGACGCAGGAATGACTTGCCCAAGCACAATGGGAATATTTTCTGGTGCTATTAATTTTACCTGGTTAAGTGCACTTGAGGAGAGTAAAACAGCTTCCAACCCAAAAGCTTGTCCTTCCCATGCCTCATCAAATTGGGATACTTTAGTTGCAACCCGTTCCTTGTCTGCATCTATCCAACTACGATAAATATCAATAGATTCATAATTGTTTTGATGTCCTGAAATGCTTTCATTTGCCGACCCTGTAAAGGCAATTTGCCCCCCCCAAGGAAAGTCAAATATCCCAATTTTCTCATGGAAGATTCCCGCCGGTTCAACATGCTTTGGAAAAGCAAAACGGAGTTCCAGATGTCCATTCGCAACCATCCATGCAAATAACCTCAAACGAAGCTTCTTGCCCTCTGGCGTTGTTGGGTTTTGAGCAAACTGAATGGCCTCCAATAC
This sequence comes from uncultured Gammaproteobacteria bacterium, assembly GCA_964651235.1. Taxonomy (GTDB): domain Bacteria; phylum Patescibacteriota; class Microgenomatia; order UBA1406; family GWC2-37-13; genus YC2-FULL-38-9. The sequence continues at coordinate 3,237 of CAZYXQ010000103.1, read as the reverse complement.
TATTTGATCAGAGATGATCTGCTGTAAGCGAGTTTTCTCCCTCGGGTCAGTTGCTTTCTGTAAAGCATTCACGTCATCACTGCTCAATTGCGGTGAAATGAGAAGTTTTATACGCACTGCATCCGGTGTTGTTAAGCGTGGCAATACATCTGCCCAAGTAATCAGTGCGCTACTAGAAAAAAAACCTGCTGCCCGACGATATCCGACACATGCTTTGAGGCAAGGCAAAAAAAACTCCTTTCCTAAGTTCGACATTCCGCTTCGGTAATGAGTTTTTATAACTCCAGTCAGGCATTGTCGTTGATTACTCTCTTCATCTTTGATCATTTTACCCCTAATATCCATCTTTCATAAGTTCATCAATCATATCAGCAATCCTATCATACTTTTTATTTTGCTCTTGTTCCGCCATCATTATCTCTAATATATAATCAATAGGTTCTTGGCCGTTATCGCTGCGATCAGATTTCATCCCACCTAATTTGTCGCTGGCTAATAGTTCTAAAAGAGCATCCAGTTCCTCTTCATTGACCCAACCTAAATTTGAATGGCAATTTGTATGCCTCATATTATGCAATAGAAATTTTCCAAGATCATTAGACCAAGGAATATTCCCTTGTTTACAGAGTTCGAAAGATAGTTCTTTGGCAAGTTGTAGCAACCGCTTCCCAGGCAAGTGGGGTAATTGCCAATGGTCTGTCGGTTGAAGCACCTCTAAGGCAATCAGCATTGCCAAATATGTTGCCGCGTGCTGGTCATTTATTCTGCGGCCAAGAACTCTGTTTACGCGAATCCAGTTCATGGAAGATTGATCAATAGCAACAACAATAATAGAATAAAGAGCCCTAATAGTTGGTACACAAGCCGAAAGAGAATGTTTATGAGGAAATTGGAGACAATAGTGGGCTTTCTTCTTTTTGATTTCCAGCCAATGTCTCACCACTTCATATTTAACTGGCCAGTTGCTCGGTTCTGCTACAGCCATGAGTGACGAGAAAAGCAACCCATTCTGCAGGCGTTGAGCCCATTTGTACCATTCGTATTCCATTTCGGGATTCCAACAAGGATAAGAATGTATTTGCTCGCCTGCCCAACGAGAAAGGACGTAGTAAGTGCAGTCCGCTTCAGAAAGCAGCAGTTCTTTGCAACTTGAAAGCACCTCTGAAGTGAGATGAGATTTCAAGCCATGGACACCCGGGGCGAGACGCACGAAGTCTTTGTAAGTCAAAAGCACTGGACCAACACTGGTTGGTGCATATATATGTCCAAAAGATTCAATAAATAGTTCACGCAACGGTACGAAATGTAGAGGTCCGTGCTCTTTAAGTACCTGTTTTAATGCGGCCACTATGTTTACCAATGCTTCTTCATTGGATTCGTTATCTTCACTATCGATCGAAGAAAACATCTCACCAACAATATTTTTTTCTGTAAGATAAGGGGAAACATTCTGGCCCAAGGCTGTCCAACCATAATCATTTAAAGAAAGAAACAAATGCGAAGCTTCGGCCATAACAATTTGTGCGTCACGAGTTGAACATTGAGCAGCTTTAAAACTGTTGTTGTGGTTTTCAACGAATTGTTCCAGTTGTTGACAAAGTGTATTTTGTAGTAAGCGGTAAAGATAAGCCTGCCGCTTCTTTCTTCGCCCTGGATTAGAAGAAAAAATCATCCCCTCAAACAGATATGCTCCATCTAAAAGTGATACACATAATTTAACAAGGTCAGTATCTTGTTTTAGGATCTTTGTTACCATGGCGAGTGGAGTTGGAAGAATTAAGTCAGAAAGTAAATCTTTAACATTTTGCTGACATTCTTTAAAAGCTGTAGTAAATAGGTCAGCTCGGAGCCAACCTTTACTGAATTCTACTGCCACGGTATTAATCCAGGCGGAAAAAGATTGATGGGTAATTTCAAAAGCTAATCTATATTCTCCGGGAAGCTTCGTCATCCAAGCTTTCCAAACAACGCCATTTGCATCGGCTAACGAATCGAATATCCTCATCTGGTCACGTAACAATGCATTGAGGATTTGGCTCAGATGTGATTTATAGCTAATCTTATAGATTGCCTTCGTCTCTATTTGACAAACTCTTTGCCGAGAAATACCTATTAGGTTTCCAATTTCCTCTAGAGTTAGGGTGTTATTATCATTGAAGCCGTAGTGGTATGACAATATTTGTTGCTCTTTAGGCGTCAATTGCTCGCATAATGTGTGAATAATTTCTGTAATTCCCTTATATTTTGAACTCTCATGTTGATCTTCGCATTGTTCTAAAAGAAAGGATTCAACAAATTTCTTTAGCTCTTTTATTGAAGTTCTTCCGACATTTGGATAGCGCATTAATGCGTCAAATACCTTTTCTCCTCCAACAAGAATATCTTCAATCGTTCTACAGGGAAAACTTTCTTCTTTGAAATATCTATCGAAGAAATGTCGGAGCCGCAGTGACGTTGGTCGAGACTTGGTAAGCTCGTAAAGATTCTGTTTAAGACATTTCGTGTCAAGCACTTTCCCGTTCCATATGAACTCCAACTTAACAGGATACCGTGGCAACAATTCTGAATCATTATTTTGCTTATCCAAATTTACGTTCCCCATTAAATTCCCTCAGATATTCCCGACAGACTTCCACAAAACCTTCGCTGACCATGTTTGCTTATTTATCGGTTCTCCTGTTTATCCCCTGTAGTTTCAGGGGAATCACATCCATACAATCTAACCCTCCGTTTGGTTCCTTCCTAAGTGATCACAACGCAATACATCCCCCGGCAGATACCTTGAAAACAGTACCTTCAACGATTCTGATAACGACATAGGATGGAAGGGATAGAACTGGAGTGAATAAAATAAATGTAAATAATGCTGCAATTGAATAGGACTTACGAAGCGCCATAGAATCAACCCTGCTTGAGAATATCGAGCAACATCAATGAACTTCTTATCACATTCGATATCAAAATGGAATGAACGATATGCAATAATTTAACCATATCTGCAAATTGCGAGTCTGAAAAAGGTAAGCATTAGATAAAGACGTGCTGTTTATCCGAGCATTCCTTTTCCATGCATCTCCCTCCGCGTGATCCATTTTCAAGAATAAGGAACAAATTAATAATCGCGATTTTTTAGGTTCGCCGGTCTGAACTTTTTGGGCATTCTGCTTTTGTCCTAAATATGGTGATTTCGGCCTTTGATAAATGTCTCTTTTAGTGTATGATAAAGGACGTTATCAT
>CAZYXQ010000102.1:0-3907 GCA_964651235.1 uncultured Gammaproteobacteria bacterium | reverse complement strand
TGCCTGTTAAAGCTCTGCGACCTGCTTCTGAGCAATATGCATCATGAAATTTTCTCAAAGACGGAGTATCCTTACTAGACAAGTAGCCAAATGCCAAAACACCGAGGGCAGTTTCAATCTCGCCCAAGGTACTCATGCCTGTCGAGAGAATTACCGGTTTGCCCGTTTGGGCCACATGCAAAAGATAAGGACCGTTTGTGATTTCACCAGAAGGAATTTTAATTCGTGAAAGCTCCAGTCTGTGCACAAGCAGATCGATGCTGTCAAAATCAAATGGCGTAGATAAGAAGTCAATATTCCTTGATCGACAATACTCCATAATAATTCGATGGGCTTCCTCATCAAGTTCTAATTTTTTAACCATTTCTAACTGGGATTCGGTTTCATCAGTCGTTTTTTTCTGGTATTCAGCTTTTGGTGCAAACTTGCTGACAAGCTTCTCCGCTTTGAAAGTCTGGAACTTGACAGCATCAGCACCAGCATCCGCGGCGACATCAACTAGCTGCTTGGCCATATCGATGCTGCCATTATGATTAACACCGGCTTCCGCTATGATATAGGCGGAATGTTGTTTAATTATCGCCTCCGCTATCATAGCTCACATCATTGAATTTTTTCATCAGGACGTTCTGAAGCGATACATTCTTTAAATATTCCTTGATCTTGAAAGAGGTATTGCCCTGCCCATACAGGGACTTAACATTTTTCACTATGGATTGAAACTCCGGAGACAATCCCTTCTTAATGGCATTAACAATGGCTTGCTCATTCTCTTCACAGTCTATAATGGAATCGGCTCTTATTCGCCCCTGCTGACGCATCCCGACATTTACCGTTGGTTTATGAAGCGCTGGTGCTTCTACAATGCCACTTGACGAGTTACCCAAAACAATATCCATATTCTTGATAGCGCTCAGGTATAGCAGTTGCCCCATGGATGTAAAAACTTTTACTCGGTTTGGACGTTTTTCGGCGTACTCATCAATTTTTTGATTGATTACCCGTCCGGCCGTGTCTGCATTCGTCTTTGTGAATATAATTTTTGCCTCGGAAAAATGTTCGATGGCATTTAATAGTTCATTAAAGGGCTGCTCTGACCCTTCAGTACTTAAAGTGACTGGATGATAAGTCAGTAAAAATGATAAATGGCCCACTCGAAAGTCAATGGCACTTTCAAAAGCAACTTTATCGAGGAGTTTTATTTTTTTTATAGTATCAAGACCTGGGGCACCATAATTTATTACCATTTTCGGGGCTTCGCCCAGTTGAATAACCCTCTTGCGATATGGTTCAGCTGCGGTAAAATGAAAATGGGACATCTTTGTGATGGCATGGCGTATGGCTTCATCGATGGCCCCTTCCGTGGTTTCACCACCATGGATATGCGCAATTGGGATTCTTGCCGACATCGCAGCCTGGGCTGCAGCAAAAACCTCAAAACGGTCACCCAACACGACTAAGATATCCGGCTTCAGTCGTGCAAGGGAATCTGCAAACCCGATCACACCCAGTCCAATTGATTTTGCAATGGCGACTGGCGTATCACTGGAGAGGAGCATCTCCACTTTCTCATCGATTTGAAAGCCGTCTTCCTCAATCTTTTTATAAGTCAACCCAAATTCGGAAGAAAGGTGCATTCCAGTAACAATAATCTGAAGATCCAGCTCATGATCGTCTTGAATCTCCTTCATAAGCCAATACAACAAACCATATTCTGCTCGTGTACCCGTTACGACACAAATTCGGCGTTTATTCATCAGCCTTGCCTAAAAATGAACTGCTAGGGATATTAATAAGACGTTTCACCAAATTTTTCACACAAGAAAGATCCATTGCAGGACATTCCTGGAACATTGGCAATGTATTCAATAGATTCCAAGCCGGTCGAGTCTTAAACCCATGATCGTTTGTCATCTCAAGCAGCTCATCACGACTTTCAGACAAAGCTTCATCCAAAAGAAGGACATTTAGCCAATAATTACTTCTGGCAAATGAAGGCTCTGAAAAGAATGATACGCCTTTCATCTCCTGAAAGGCCGTTCGATATGATTCGGCAAGGTTACGTTTTTGTCTAAGAAACTTTGGAAGCTGCTCCATCTGGGCGCACCCCAATGCGGCATTAATATTAGGCATGCGATAGTTGTACCCGATATGATCGTGAATATATTCCCAGCGATGAGGAATTTTTGCGGTTGAGGTCATATGCTTGGCCAGCTTTCCTAAAGATTCATCATTTGTAATGATTGCTCCACCGCCGCCGGTAGTGATCGTCTTGTTGCCATTGAAACTCAGAACGGCGAGTTTACCCCAATTGCCCGTGTGCCTGCCTTTATAATAAGAGCCCAGTGATTCAGCAGCGTCTTCGATCATGGAAATACGGTACTCGTTACAAATGTCAACCAATGGATCGATATCGACTGGATGTCCGAAGGTATGCATAGGTATGACCGCCTTAATGCGTCGCCCCGTATATTTGTTCGTACAGCCATTCGTATTAAAAGTGGTAATATTTTTTAGATAATCCTTTAATTTAAAGGGATCAAGTCCCAAAGTCCTTTCTTCACTATCGACAAAATGAGGGATCGCACCGCAATATGTTGCGGCATTGGCTGTTGCGACGAATGTTAGGGCAGGTGTCAAAACCTCATCTCCGGGTTCAACTCCAGCCAGATTCAGCGCAATATGAAGGGCAGCTGTTCCATTAACTACAGCAATAGCCTTTCTCGTACCTGTGAATTCGACAAGCATTCTCTCAAATTTATCCACATACTTCCCTAAATAAGAAACATATGTAGAATCAAGACAATCATTCAGGTAAACCTTTTCATTCCCACATAGACATGGTTCATGGAGGGAAACAGGTATTCTATCCGCAGGAATGACTTTTTTGAGAGCAATAATTATTTGTTCAATGTTGAGTTGGTTCTTCATATATTATATTCGCCTGCTTCATATTTTCGAGCTCAATCTGCACATTTATCAATTCCGTAATCAGCTCGACTGTATTTCATAATTGCTTCTAATGAGGCAATCCGTATGATAACAGTTGGAATAACCACCAGTGCTGATCGCGTGTCGTCATATGTGTTGGAAGTCGGTAATTCGGTAGTCGATAAAACCCACAGCGCCGGCAACTTAGATTGTTTTGTTTCTGCTATGCTTTAACAAATTGTCTTGAGAATTAATAAGTCAATTTTTGGTATTTTAATACAATTAATTATCTTACATTTTCTATTAATTTATATTTCATGAATAATTAAAGATATTTTAGTCTGATTAAATCTTTTTTGTGAATTGTTTTATTTTCATGTATTTCAACAACATATTCTGGGTTTTTTATTTTATAATCTTTCAGATTATAATGAACATTCAGATACTGAGTTTTTTCCCCAATTCCGTCAAAATTTTGTTTTGTATCTCCGAATTTTGTCTCTCTTCCGAATACATATTTCATCAATCCAGAATACTCATAAAATCGATATAACCGATGGTTGGCATTAAGCTCTGTTCTATCATCAAAAAGGAAAGTTGTATTTCCTTTTATAATTTCATTTGTTTTGAAGTTTTCAATTAACGAAACCTGTTTATACCAATCTTTTTGGAAATCAATGTATAAAGAAATATTAGTTAAAAGAAATGAAGAAATGAACAATGAATAAAAAATCTTTTGAATTCTTTCAAATGGTATCAATATTTTTATTCCATAAATTATTATTATACTAACGCCTAAAGGAATAAGCAATTGATGCCTGCTATTCCAATCGATAAGACCCGGATTTCGTCCTACAGCAGTGTAAGGATACACAGCCAAAAAAAATAAAAACCACCCAAAATAAAAAAACATAAACTTCCTATCATTTGCTTTTTGGGGACACCTATTTTGCAATAGAGGGAAAATAACGATTCC
>CAZYXQ010000101.1:0-3921 GCA_964651235.1 uncultured Gammaproteobacteria bacterium | reverse complement strand
GATTCAGGAGGGGGCCCGTTTGAAGATCTAAAAAATGAGGAAATCGAAAGCCAAATAGCCGTATTGATATCCACCTTAATAAAATCCGGTCAATCTCCGGAAAAAGCATTAACAATAATTGGTATGATGGAAGAATTTCATAATTATATTGATTTGGTAATTAATGTAGCAAAAAAAATGAACATTCAGGCTGGGAATTTTAATGAAAGGACTTGACACCTCACTGAAAATAATTTGGGCCTCTCTTGAAAAGGAAAAACTTTTGACTTCGCAACAAATACGCGAAGAGGTTGACATACTATATCCAACAATTCTTAAAAGGTATTTCGATGGTTCCAGATCGGATGATGAAATTAAAAATCTAATAGTCCGTTATACTGAAGAACAATTGGCTACGTATATTTCCGGAAACGGAGTAATAATTGATAATAAACAGGATGAACATGTCCCATGGTTGGAATCCAGAAGGGGGGCTATTGAATGGACATTCTGGACGAGATATATCACATATCTGCAAGACCAAAAAAGGTGGAATAAGGATACTCTTCATAATTTGGATGTAATAACAGACCAAGTATTAGGCCGGCTGGAAAACCCCGACAGATCCGGCCCCTGGGACAGACGGGGAATGATTGTCGGCGATATTCAATCCGGAAAAACTGCAAACTATATTGGTTTGATTAACAAAGCAATCGATTCCGGTTATCAGATCATTATCATTTTGGCAGGGATGCATAATAGTTTGCGAAGCCAGACACAAATCCGCGTGAATGAAGGGATTCTTGGATTTGATGCACCTCCTGATGCTTTAACCAACCGTGCAAAAACGAAAAAAGTAGGTGTAGGAACTCTTCCCGGATTTAAAGAACATAAAGTAGCAACCCTAACATCTTCAGATGAAAAAGGGGATTTTAGTCTAAGAATTGCGCAACAAGCGATGGTTTATCCTGGACAAATTAAGCTGGTTCTGGTAGTAAAAAAAAAATAGTTCGGTTTTAAAAAATTTAAAGGATTGGTTAGGTAGTCCGTGGGCAAGAGATACAAAAAAGGGAAAAATTGTTGAAAATGTACCGCTTTTATTGATTGATGATGAAGCTGATAACGCATCGATCAACACTAAAGACATATACGATGAAAACGGCAACATCGATCCTGAATACGATGTAACGAAGATAAACGGTTTAATACGCCAGATTCTTAATATGTTTGAAAAATCTGCGTATGTTGGATACACAGCAACCCCATTTGCAAATATCTTTATTGATCCTGATAGTGAAACTGAAAAGCATGGCGAGGATTTATTTCCAAAAAGTTTTATTATCAGCATCCCGTCTCCATCCAATTATATCGGAGCGGAAACCATCTTTGGTCTTTATGATGATGTAGACAGAGGAACTACGGAAGTAGAAGGGCTCCCTCTTATTAAACGTATATCCGATTATGAGCAATTTATACCAGATAAACATAAAAAAGATTTTAAGGTTAATGATTTACCCCCCTCTCTGAAAAAAGCAATAAAATTTTTTATTTTATCGACCGCTGCGCGTTCGTTTCGAGGAAAGGAGAATGCACATAATTCAATGTTGATTCATGTTACCAGATACATCGATGTTCAAAACAAGATTTCCGGACTTGTCTTAAAAGAACTAAAAGCAATTCAACAACGTCTAAGACATGGTGAGGGAGACTTTCCTGAAAAAATTATGGATGAATTTAAAGGGATCTGGGATACTGATTATAAGGACGTTACAAAAGTAATTATTCAAAAAACTGATGATCCTGTGATTAATCCAATTCCTTGGGAAGCATTGCAGCCCTATATTCTCCCTTCTGCAATGAAAATCAATGTCATTACAGCAAATGGATCATCAAACGATATATTGGAATATCGCCGGCACGAGGACGAAGGCCTTTGTGCAATTGTTATCGGGGGCGATAAACTTTCCCGGGGGCTGACTCTTGAAGGTCTTACAATCAGTTATTATTTACGTGCATCAAAAATGTATGATACTCTTTTACAAATGGGACGATGGTTTGGATATCGTCCAGGATATCTCGATCTTTGCAGAATTTTCACCAGCCCCGAACTAGTAGATTTTTATGTTCATATAGCCCGTGCGAGCAGGGAATTAAAGGAAGAACTTGTGTATATGTCAGATCGTGGATTGACACCGATGGATTATGGGCTGCGGGTTCGCAAACATCCAGACGGTTTAATTATCACAAGCCTGAATAAAATGCGCTCCGGGAAGGATGCACGCATATCATACTCCGGTACTATTAGTGAATCAATAGTGTATCATAAAGATTGTAATATAATTAGAGAAAATAATTCAAATTATCATTCATTCATAGAATCTCTTGGAAAAGGTATTTTTCCAGAAGGAAAAAAACAGTACTATTCTTGGAGTAATATAAGTGGCGAGGTTGTAGCTGATCTTTTCAGGGAAATTAAAACTCATCCTGATTCGTTAAAAGCTGATTCTTCATTGATTGAGCGGTATATCCGTTCCCGTATAAAAGAGAATGAGTTGATAAACTGGACCGTAATTTTACTGACTGGCGGTGACGGAAGGGAGTGGAACAATATCGGAGGGTTATGTGTAAAATGTATGGCCAGACGCAGACTTAACCGGGGCGATCCAACAACAGATAAAATTACCATTAAAAGACTTGTGAGTAACCCTGACGAAATGCTGGATCTGGATAAAGAGACACGTGAAGATATTGAACAAAAAGCCCGCAATAAGGAACAAAACACTGAAAACAAAACTGGAAGAAAAACCGAAAGGAAAACTGTTTCAGTAGGTCCATTTATAAGAGAAAGAAGAGATAAGAAAAATGGGTTGCTTCTTCTATATCCTCTGGACCTTCAGGAAGAGGGAGATATCCATTTAATGAAAACAATTGGATTTGGAGTGAGTTTTCCAATAAGCGACTCTAAAATTGCAATTGATTACAGGGTTAATAAAGTATACTACGATACTGAATTGATGACATGAGATCAGCTGAAGCATGGAAAAGATTAGAGAGCGAACATGACGATATTGTTGAAAATTTAATTTTTAAATTTTTAATGACACCTCAATTGCCTATTGACCTCTATATAGCAATAAAACATCCAGAAAAACAAAAAATGCTGATATTACGGATAAAAAGCAAACAGTTCTTACAGCTTGAAAATTTTCCAGAATTACATGCTTTGGAGATAATAAACTGCCCACTTCCCGGGGATCCTCATGAGTACGAAACCATTCGTTTGGTTTTAAAAGATGTTAGTTACTTTGATCTCTTTTGCGTTTTATCGGATGATATTATTAATGCGACAAAAAAAATGGAAAATCAGGAACAAATGATTAAAACATTTTTTTCACGCCTTCACGCTTGGATAAACTTTTTAACTAAATGTGGGCCGACCGGATTAGGAAAAGAATCGGCAAGAGGACTCTTTGGTGAATTATGGTTTCTCTCTGAATATCTTCTAAAAAATAACCTTTCAACGTTGATAAATGGTTGGACCGGCCCGAAAGGCACTCCTCAGGATTTTCAATTTCCCGAGACTGCAGTTGAAGTGAAAACTACAATTATGAAACAACCTCAGAAAATTAAAATAAACAGTGAACTTCAACTTGATGATCGGGGAATAAAACAACTGTTTATTTTCTATTTATCAATTCTTGAACGAAAGGGGGATGGGCTCACTCTCCCGGATATTATTGCTCATATCAGAATATACCTAAAAGATGATTCAACTTTACTGAACCTTTTCAACGAGTTATTATTTATATCCGGATATCTTGATGATCATGCAAATTATTATTCAACAACCAGTTATGTTATCAGAAATGAATCGTTTTTTTTGATCTCGGAGGGTTTTCCAAGATTAATCGAAAAAGACCTTCCATCGGGAGTGGGAGATCT
>CAZYXQ010000100.1:0-3924 GCA_964651235.1 uncultured Gammaproteobacteria bacterium | reverse complement strand
GGCCGAAGTAATTGTCTCCTTCGGGAATTGGGTGGGACCAAGTTATTTTACTATGCATCACCCCTTCTTCTCCCGGACTCAAGGATTTTTGGATTTCTATATTAAGATTGCCAACGTCAACCGGTCCCCATTGCTGATAAGCTGAGCCAACCAAGGGCATTGCCGATAAGCGATATAGCGTAATTCCCCGCATTGGTCTTGATTTGGGTTGTTGAGCTAACTTTTCATTCAATTTCTTCAAAAGGAAGTAAATAGTCCTTCACAAAACGTTCAGATTTCAATGAGGATTTTGCAAGAAACTTTTTGCATTCAGGCATTAAGTTTTCCATTGATAATTGTGATTCACAAAGAGTGGAAAGAAGAACACGAGCATCTGAAACAATGATCGCAAGCTTTTCATAAGTTAGAGCGTGAGATGCTCCCGCAATAGCTGCTTTAGTTGCCTTATTTTTGGGATGCACGCATACACGCACGCAATTGTATCCTTTATAATTCTTTTGGAACCATTCGGCAGCAACCAAAAGTTGTCCATGCTCAAGCTTTGTAAGCGCTTTTTCTCCCTTTTTGCTCAATGACTGCTGTATCCTTCAATGAGATAAGCATTTTTTCCTTCCAGGCATCTTGCATAAGAAGGTAACCGCCTTTTGGCTCGATAAACACCTGGTAATACATCGCGTCATGTTTTTCTTTGCCGATGAGATACAGCAAAAAGTCAGGCTCCAATGGTCTGCCGTCATCAAAGTTATATATTTTGAAATGGCGCTCATTACGGATCAAATGTGCGGACGTAAGCCAGCCTAAAGTTGATCATGCCAGTTCTCTACCCTACCTATTGTCGCCCATTCGGTCAAAATGTAAAAAAAATCGGCAATTCGTCAGTTTTACCTACAAAGAAGCATAATGACTGTAAGACATTGTTTTGCCCTGGTTTTTCCTAATTGTTATGCTCCTGATTTTTTATAAATTGTCGACTTTCTTTACAATCATTATTTCCACAATGGCGTCTAATCTAAAAATGTTTTGTTATATCTATTAGTTAAACGTTTGGTATCAAATATGCAAGTGTTTGCTTATTTTTTTATTTGTAAAATGCTTATTTATAATACTCCACAAAAGCCAAACTGGCAGCTATAAGACGTAAAGCCAATGGGTCTCACAGGTTTTTACCTTTTTGACAGTCACTCGAAAGATAGTCGAGTTACCAAACTGCTTGGCTGGCACAGTATAAAAGCAGGAGGTAATAATTATGAAGAGGTTATTATTATTTTGTTATCTTACAATTCTGACGGTATTTTTCACATGCGGTGGCCATGCTCTAGCCGATACCTATACGGCTAGGTACCTTGGAGGGAGGGGAGAACTACGCTTCTGCTATTAACAATTTTGAAAATTAATTCAAACTTAAAAAATTTATGATAAAAATCAGTTCTGTATCCAAGATGTTGGACTGGTCGTCAGTCTGTCCTGAAAAAAAATATTTTAAAGTATCCTCTAAATATTTCAACTATCGGGAGTGTGACATGAAAAAGAAATTGTTCTCATTAGGTTTGTTACCGTATTTGTTGGCCATCCTATTATTATTTGTTTTACCTTCAAATTCTCACGCAACTACCATGGCCGGCATACTTTATAACTCAACATCAGGAATGAACGAGTTGATATCCTATGATGTGTCTACTGGTGCGCCCACACTTCTGAAAAGCTTTAAGTTTGATTCTGGTTCTTGGTTCGCTAATATGTTTTGCATTAATACTGAACAGAACAGAGCTTATGCAGTATCCTCAGCAAAGACTCTCTATCAGTTTGATTTGAACACAGGTTCCATTTCTACTCAACCCTTGGGCTTAGCGCAAAATATGTCGCTTCAGGCAATGGCAGTGAAAAATAATAATTCCATTATTATGATATATTTCAACTTGACATCAGGGATGACCGAGTTGATGTCCTATGATTTGTCTACCGGAACACCTACACTTACGAAAAGCTTTACGTTTGATTCTGGTTTTTGGTATCCAAACACATTTTGTGTTGATGCCCAACAAAACAAAGCTTATGCAGTATCCTCAGCAAAGACCCTCTATCAGTTTAATTTGAGCTCAGGTTCCCTGTCTACTCTATCCTTGGGCTTACCACAAAATATGTCGCTTCAGGCACTTTTATTACTACCCTGTCCAGGAGCAACTTATTATTGGCCTTTAAAGGGGGGGTGGTCATGTCCCTCATCCCAATGTCTTCCCACAACTTCCGCAAACTTTCCTCCTAATACTGTCGGTAGTCCGTGTCTGATTGAACAAACGGTTAAAGATCAGCGAGGTGTTAGTTTTGAGTTATGGTGTGGCGATTTTGTAAGTCCGACATGTAACCATTGTTTTGGCTTTTATAAAAATGATAACGGTAACCGCGAGATTGTAGGCAAGTGCTGGTTCAAAGGAGGGCAAAATATAGTTAACCTTTTATATACTAAAGAGAACGTCACTAAAGGCATTCCTGCATGCTTCACAAACAGTAGTTGGAAAAATCAACAGGTCTATCAGAACGATTATGATCCCCCTTTCCCAAACGATCTTAGCGGGACATGGTATGCCGCTGACGGTATGCTTGATCAATGGAATTATAAACATCACGCCATTACGGATAAGACAGATATTTCAATATATAAGGACGCAAAACTTGCTTATCTCCAAGATCCTCAATCCGGGCCTAATTTCAATGACCTTGCTCCTGTACTTTCGGATGTACCAGACGACAACGAAATCAAAACGGTAAAACCTTCAAGTTTGCTATGTGACTTGAACAATGATGGAAAGTGTGACGCGGCCGATGAAAGCCTATTTAATGACACTCTTGGAAGCTGTCGTGGGGATGAACACTACAATAATCTTGCTGATGCAGATGACGATGGATGCGTTACAGAGACCGATAGACAATTGCTCTTTCATCTTCTAGGCGATGTGAACGGAGATGGAAAGGTAGATTGTATTGATTTATCAATCATAAAAGCATCCTTCGGAAAGAAAAAAGGCCAGACAGGATTTGATGCAAGGGCAGATGTCAACTTTGATGGTATTGTTGACATTCGGGATCTATCAATAGCGTCACGTAATCTTCCGCAAGGTACGCGTTGTCCCTAAAACTATACGGTGCAATAAGGAGGGGTAAATTGAATAATGAAAAATCTTGAAAGAATAATTTTATACATAAACAGTGCATTAGCTATCATTGTTATCCTTTTAAGTTCTTCGACAGCTATTGCTTCGATGATCAGCGTGCAACCAACAGTGTCAAATCAGGTTGTCGATGATTTTTTTGATGTATCTGTTAATATTAACGATATAACCGATTTATATGCTTTCCAGTTCGATATAGGTTTTGACCCTACAGTGCTTCAGGCTGTTGGATTAACTGAAGGCCCCTTCTTGGCAAATGGTGGAGCCACCTTTTTTTTCCCCGGCACTATTGACAATGCTGCCGGCACAATCAGTTTTACTGCGGATAGTCTGTTAGGTCCTGACCCTGGTGTAACGGGTAGCGGCAATTTAGTAACGCTATCCTTTCAAGCTGTTGGTCAAGGCACAAGCACTATTAGTCTATCCAACTTGGTATTCCTCGACTCCAGCTTATCTGATATTCTTCTTGCCTCGGAGGAAGGATCGGTAAACGTTTCTAAATCCACTGTTCCCGAACCTACCACCATATTTCTTCTTGGCCTTGGACTGATCGGGATTGTAGGGGCCAAAAAAAGGATGGGAATATAAGCTGAACATATAAATCGGGGATCAAACCAATCTATGTGGTAGAGTCCCTTATCGATAGGCAGCGCCAGAAATGGTCCTGTCTTTTTGCACGGATCACAGGGGTGAGAACAAGAGAGTCACCCATTAAAAGGCCCCGGTCAAGAGAAAAAAATATCCCCCGGCAATGAAT
>CAZYXQ010000099.1:0-3958 GCA_964651235.1 uncultured Gammaproteobacteria bacterium | reverse complement strand
GTCTCCTGATTTAGTTAAGTCAGTTGACATATTAAACACGTTATATAAAAAAAGCGGGGCACGGGTTGTATATGATGGAATAATTTTTCTTGACTCAAAAATATTGGTTGATATGTTGACTATTTTTGGTGATACACAGGCGAATGGAATTAATTTTTCGGCTGAAATTGATAAGAACTGTGACTGTCCACAGGTGCTTTGGAAACTATTTAATATCGTAGGAGAAGAAGTGGGATATGTCAAAGAAAACAGAAAAGGTATTTTGGGAAGTTTAATGTATGAGTTATTTTATAAGGCAATCGGATTTTCACCATCGAAATACTGGGGAACATTGGTACAAATGATGTTTAGGAATCTGGAAGAAAAACATCTTATGCTTTATTTTGTCGATAAAGACATTCAACAATCCATTGAAAAACTAAACTTCGGTGGAAGGATAAATGAGTATGGAGGAGATTATCTTCATGTTAATAACGTGAATTTTGCTGGAGCAAAATCAAACCTTTTTGTTACTGAGTCTATTACGACGAAGGCAGTAAAAAAATCAAATATAATTGAAAAAGAAGTAACTGTTGAATATAAAAATCCAGCACCCGCATCAAACTGCAATAGAAATCAGGAACGTATTCTATGCTTAAACGCAATACTTCGTAACTGGGTGCGAGTTTATGTTCCCGTTGGATCGAAGCTTGTTGAATTCAAAGGTTCAACAAAACCGGTAAAAACGTACGATGAATTAGGTAAAACTGTATTTGAAGGATTTTTAGAAGTACCCACACAAGGCGTAGCAAAGATTATTGTTACTTATACATTACCACAGGAAGTAAGTCAGAAGGAATACTCACTTTTGGTTCAAAAACAACCTGGGGTGATTTCACAGGCACTGAAAGTAATGTACAATCAAAAAACGCTCTATAATGGAGATCAGATCAAGGATATTGAAATAACACAGTGATGTATGAGTGTGTATCTAAAGACAGAAGGTTTTGTTCTCAAGAAGAAACAGTTATTTCATAAAGATACCCTTATAACGTTTTTTACCAAAGATAAAGGCAAAATTACAGCAGTTGCAAAGGGTATAAAATCTCCATCTAGTAAAAGAGTGTCTTCGCTTATGACCGGAAATCTTCTCAAACTCGTATTCTATAGTAAAAACGAACGGTATTATCTGCAAACTGCTGAGACAGTTTCAATATTTATTAAAATTAAGGAAAAAGAAATTAAACAAAAACAGCTTTATTTTTATCTTTTTATATTAGATAGACTGCTCCCTGAACAGCAGAAGGAAGAGGGGGTTTATGGGAAAATAAAAGAAATTTTGATTCGTCTTTCTCACAATGAGTTTTCATACTCACAAACGATGGATCATACTAATACATTGCTTAGTCTTTTTGGTTATCATGTAAATTCAAGTAGTTGGGGTGAATTTGTAACTCACATTGAGAATGTGTTGGGTAAGAAATTACCGGCCTTTATTATATAATTAAGATATGGAAGACATAATTGCATTGTGTAAAAGAAGAGGTTTTTTATATCCTTCATCAGATATATACGGAGGATTGGCAAACGCATGGGATTTTGGTCATTACGGAGTATTGCTCAAAAATAATATCAGAGATAAGTGGTGGAATACGTTTGTATTGCAAAGAGATGATATGGTTGGTCTTGATGCGGGAATATTTTTAAATTCAAAAGCATGGGAAGCATCCGGACATATTACAGGTTTTACTGATGCTCTTGTAGATTGTAAAAACTGTCATTTCCGAACCCGCGCAGATCATCTTATTGAGAACAAGATTAAAGACTTGAAAGTTGAAGGATTACCACCGGAAAAACTAACTCAAATTATTAAAGAACATAACCTCAGTTGTCCAAAGTGTGGTAAATCAGACTTGACTGATGTAAAAAAGTTTAACTTGCTTTTTGAAACCAAGATGGGGATTGTCGAGGGTGAGAAATCAAACTTGTACCTTCGTGGAGAAATTGCACAAGGAATATTTTTAAACTTTAAAAATGTTTTAAACTCACTTCGCGTGAGAATACCTTTTGGTATTGCGCAGCAGGGTAAAGCGTTTAGAAACGAAATTACGATGGGAAGATCTGTTTTTCGCACGATGGAATTTGATTTAATGGAATTTGAATATTTTATTCATCCTTCAGATTGGGAAACAATATATGATTATTGGAAAAAGGAAATGTGGAATTTCGTCATTTCATTAGGGATTACCGAAAAAAAATTAAGATGGAGAGAGCATGAAGAACACGAGCGATCTCATTATTCTAAGAAAACCATGGATATTGAGTATGAATTTCCTTTTGGTTGGAAAGAAATGTTCGGACTTGCTTATAGGACGGACTTTGATCTTTCCAATCATATGAAAAAGTCAGGTAAAGACCTCCAATATAACGATCCCAGTACAAAAGAAAAATATATACCTCATGTGATCGAACCCACGTTCGGACTTTCCCGTCTGGTGGGAATCATACTTGAAGATGCATATAAAACTGAGTCAGTAAACGGAAAACAGCGCACCTATTTGAAACTTGATCCATCTATCGCACCCGTAAAAGCAGCGGTTTTTCCTCTCCAAAAGGACGAAAAGCTTATTACATATGCAAAAAAACTATATGCAGCTCTCAAAAAAAACACTGTAGTTGAATTTGATAATGCAGGTAATATTGGTAAAATGTACAGGAGACAGGATGAAATTGGAACTCCCTATTGTATCACTGTTGATTATCAAAGTATAAAAGATGATACGGTAACGTTGCGATCAAGGGACACAATGGAACAAACTCGCATATCTGCGGAAGCTTTAGAATTAAAATTTATAAATAAGTTATAAATTATTTATCATATGAACAAAAACATTGTAATTTTAGGTGTTGTTGCTTCATTACTAATTGCAATAGTGGTTGGTTTTTTCTTTTTAAACAAAAAGGATACGAGTAAAACGGAAGTGGCCACAGAAGAAGTAATCAGTATTGATGAAGGTATTCTTCCCACAGTTGATGGAAGCGTAGGGGTAAGTCTAGATAATGCGGTAGGTGGTAAAGAGGTGATTTTGAGTTTAAAAGGTATCCCTAAAGGAACAAATATAATAGATTATGAGTTGTCATATGAGGAAAAAACAAAGGGGTTGCAGGGAGCTATAGGTACAATATCTTTAAAGGGTGAAAGTACCTATGAAAAAAAGATTACGTTAGGTACTTGTTCTTCGGGAAAATGTGTCTATCACGAGGTTGTTGGACCAATAAAGGTAGTACTTAAGTTTGGAGGTTCGTATGGGGAAAAAATGTTTGAAAAAGAATATGCAATCTAATTTCTAATACGATATACTTACATTAAGGGTAATAACGGTCATATTTAATTATTTTTTTTACCTATTTATTATATGAAGGAGGTGATATGTAATGGCTAATATTAGATCAGCAAGAAAGAAGGTGCGCAAAGATATAAAACGAACAAAAAGGAATACCGCATACTTAGAGATAATAAATACAGCATTGAAGGCAATCACTAAACTAAAAGGGAAAGAAGCAACACCAGATCAAGTAAAAAAAACTGTATCACTTATAGACAAAGCGGCCAAAAAGAAAATTATCCATAAGAATAAAGCATCCAGGCTTAAATCAAGAGTTATGAAATTGCGTGCTAAAAAGAAATGAAATATCAGATAAATCTGCTCCAGGAAAAGGAGAAGGATATTTCCGGTAAAATTGTCTATTTTGCACTTCATTATTTGAGGTATATCCTTGTAATGACGCAAATTGTAGTCATTGCGGTTTTTTTCTATCGATTTAAAATTGATCAGGAAGTTATTGATTTACGTGATGAACTTAAACAAAAAGAAGAAATCGTACAGGTTTCTGAACCGCTTTTGAAAGAAGCTCAGGCAATAGACTTAAGGACACGAGAGACGAGAGAGATTCTTATTCGACAAGGATCATTTCAACA
>CAZYXQ010000098.1:0-3982 GCA_964651235.1 uncultured Gammaproteobacteria bacterium | reverse complement strand
TTCAAAAGCATCCCAGTAAATGTCACTTATTTTTTTATTGGAATTTGATAATTCTGTCTCAATAACAGAGTTGAATTTTGCCAAAGTGGAAAAGTAGTTTTGGGGATAATTCATTCCCTCTTCGCCTGATAGACGCATTAAGGCGAATCCCCCTAGAATGCTATCAAACCTTCTGATTTTTTCCGTAAGCACAGAAGTTGAAATATTTTCAGGAATTGATATGTAAGAATAATCAGCTGTATTGTTATCAGTAAGAACCGTAGCAAAATTCATAGGAAGAAAACCAGAGCTCATATTGATCAGTGTGACAATTTTATCTAAGGTATCATCTGATTTAAAATAAACCTTTTTCACACGACTTATTGGAATTACAGATTGATACAGGAAGATATCCTTAGATTCATTTGCGTTTCTAAGTGAATTGATCTCATCATTCGTAAGGACAACCTCTAAAGAACAATCCTCATTTGATGAAAACCTTTTTTCAGATAAAAGAATCAAAGAATCATATTTGCTCTGCAAGTCTTCAATGCGGTTAAAATAATACTTTGCCGGTTTGATACACGCAGCTGAATAGCAGGAAGGAAGATTCCTAGAATCGAGATGATAAAAATAGGTTGTTTCCATTATAAGATTACTTTATCAATGACTTTGTTTAAACCACTATGTGGAAGATTCGGAAAATCAACTGAGCTTAATAAAAAGAGATTACTCTTAGCTCTAGTGACACCGACATAAAAATCACGCCAATCAACTACATTAAACTGAATATTCAAAAGATGAAAATCCGGGATGATAACTACATCAAACTCTAATCCTTTAGAAGACTTAAATGTAGTAACATGAACCGTATTGATAGATTCAATACCATTCATTGTATTTGTGTACATTGTAACATCGATGTTGTTATTACGCAGAAAATTATAATAATATCTAGCCGTTGCCGTTTCTCCAGCCATTCTGTTTGTGTTTTCAAAAGGAACCAAAATACCAATATTGGTAGTATTATTAGCCGTGAAATCAGTTACAAGTTGTAATACAGTTTGGTTTATTTGAGCATTATTTCGAGTGACAATCAAGCGAGGATACTCCCCTTCATTAGTGCAGCTTTCAATTATTTCCTGAGGTATAACAGCATTATTAAAAACTGATCTCGCAAATTTCATGATCCTTCGAGTGTTCCTATAATTCTGATCAAGAGTATGTAAAGAATTATTAGGAAAAATCCTGCGGAGTTCAGCTTCAGGGGAACAAACATCAAGGTTGTAATCACCATTCAGTAACCTGCTATTCGCTCTTATCAACTGCTGATTGTCTGCCCCATAAGATAACATTGGAGTATGATTTAAAAAACCCCTGTTAAAAGGAACTGAGAGGTCCTGAGCCTCATCATGCAGTATTTCCGGCCTGTTTGCAGCATGATGAATACGCCATCTTTGAGAGGAGTCAACAAAAACTGATGCATTTTCGTTCTGTGTATGACAACATCTTTTGAGATAAAGTGCTAAAGAAGTTGTAAAGGTCAAAAGCTGGCTTCGTACAGGGTTTTCTCTTTGATGATTTAGAATATGACGCCAAAGCGATACTACACTTTTACCAGTGCCAGGCCCGCCCGATAATGCAATTGCATTGGGGTCTAAAACGGCTGTCTTTTGGGTATCATTTAAATCATCGTATATAGGAAGGTTGAAATAGTATTCTGGCATAATTTATTCTCCTTTAATCATTTCATTATTTGGTTTATGTTGTTTCCAGTTTGCAAGTGCAATTTCTTTTGAAGCGTTTGCATAGCAATATTCGCAAAGATGTGGGCAGGTGTTGTACTCTCCAATATCTTTACTAAAAATACAACCGCAAAATTCACGTTGTCCTTTATCCTTGTTGTTTTTCTTCTTTTCAATTCCACCTATTGGATTAAAGATGTCAGGAGGAGTTATTTTCACTCCTAAAAAATCCATTAATATTTTTTCGTGCGGAAAGAGTTTTATCATTAAATCATCATCAACACATTTATTATGAATGATACCGTATTTTTCTAGTGGTATTCTTTCAGCACAGGTTCCGATTTCAAAGTTCCAAGATTTGTTTAATTGCTGAAGACTTGCTGCAAATTCATTCATACAACCTTCGTTAAACTCCTGATAATTTATAGAGTTTTTTCTAAGATTGTTTTGAACCTTTTTGTACAACTTAATATCGGCAAAGCTGAAAACCATTTTTTCTGTATGATTTTTCAATTGATTACCAATATTTTCTACTTTTTTCAAAAGCTCATCAATACCAATTTTGTCTGTTAAAATCAATGGGTCAAAACGCCAAATAACTTTTCCTTTTCCAATACGCTCGGATAATTCTATAAATGTTTCTATCCTTGATTGAACATTTGGCACATTTGGTTCAAGTTTCTCAATGTCATAGTCATTTAGAGTGTATTGAAAATAGTAATTTTTAATTCTTTCATCCAAATATTCCAAATGCTTTAACATTGGTTTTGGATTCTTTGACCAGAAAATGATTAACCTTGCTTTTTGAAATGAAACATATAATGGAACACCATTAAAAGGGTTTTTCCATTTAACATATCCGGCCTTAATCCTTTGAATTAGCCAATCTGAATAAAAAGCAGGTATATCTGTTGATCGACTGGCAGAAATGATAATTGGGGCTTGAGCTTCTATAACTTCGCCGTCTTGTCTTACTATTTTAATTTTGTCCCAATTCATTTATTCACAAATTTTTATATTTTATCATAAATACAAAATTCCTGTTTTTTGGCAATGTGCTTGCAAATGTGTAGGCATTATTCTAAAGTTTTTTAATAATCCTCTTCTCCAAATGGATTTAACATCCAATTCTTTTTTAAAACCTTCCTTTCTAAAAGCTTATTTACCAAATTAGCGCCATCATCACATAAATATCTTGCTGTATTATCATTGTTGAAATTATGTTGATGTTGACTAGCTGTAGAAACATAAACCTCACCAAATTCTTTTATGGCACGTTTAATCATTCTTGTTGCAATACCTTGTCTTCTATAGTCTTTATTTACTTCAATTCCATTTAACCATGCAAGACCATCGTCATCAGTATATATGTCAAGGTTCCCTACTTGTTTATTTTCAATGTATGCTGTGATGTAGCAATCACCATTAAATTCAATATTCACTTTCATATGCTTTCGTTTTTATTATTCTTCATCTGCCAAAAGCAATAATTCCAGTTCACTGGTGAACTTATCTTCCAAAAGCTTCCCATTTCTCAAATGGTCAAAAAATACAATGTATGAACTTGGACTAATAAAATGAAAATGATAAGTCTCGTTAATTTTCTTGGATTTTAGCTCCGCATTCAAACTTTCAAAATGTAGTTTTGCGTACTTATTCTTGGCTTTATTTTCATCACTTGCATCATTATCAGCTTTTATTTCAACAACAATAAAATGCGGCTGACTTTTATGTTTTAGCTTTATAAAGAAATCGGGATTAAAACTTTGAATTTTGGAATGCTTACCACCAAGACTTGTTATTGAGTATTCAATTGAATAAAACGCCGTATCACGTGATTTAATCCAAGATTCTATTAGTTGAGCATTTTCATTTTTGCATAAATGCTCTATGAACTTTCTCTCAGGTTCTCCTTTTGTAAAAACTAAATCCAATGGCGTTTTAAAAATGAAGGAGTTAATCTCTTTTGACGAACTTTTCGGGAAACTTTCATCATCAATTACGGCATTTAATATTTCCCTGTTTTCAACTTCAAGTTCTGTTGAGAAATTTGAAGAATAAAACACAGTAGAATTGTGTCTTAAATTGCCAACTGCAACGCTTTCTTTCTCTATGGTTTTTGTTAGTATAACAAATGGCTCTTTTGCCTTCCTTTCATAAACAGTTGTTTTACCTGACTTTCGAAGCAAGGTATTAAAACTGCTAAGAATCTTCTGCATATTTTTTTCAATAAGGCGGTCTCCTTTGATTCCAACCCG
>CAZYXQ010000097.1:1774-3996 GCA_964651235.1 uncultured Gammaproteobacteria bacterium | reverse complement strand
GGCTGGATCACCTGAGCATCTTCACCATATGAGATAATTAAACTCTCGAACTCATAGTTGATAATTAAGTTCAGATTAATTTCCAGCAGATCGTCAGAAAGCCATTTACTTTTTTGTGAGCCATGAACGGGTTTGGTCTCTATATATTTCCCCGATTTGCCTTTGAAGTGAAGAGTGATCTTTTCAAGGTTGCTCCCCTCTGGCTTTGTCACTCCTATTATATCTTCAAAATATTCAGACCAATCAATTTCCGAATTTTCATGATACCTATCTCTGATCTCAATAATCTTAATAATCCTATCCAAAGCAAGATTCCAATCATATTTATCAGTAAACGGATTATATCCGAAAAGGAACCATCTGTTGTTATACTGCTTTAAATAATATGGATGTAACAATAATTCATAAGGACTGGCCATTTCAAAAGGTTGATATACTATTCTGAGAACTTTCTTGTAGAATATTGCATCGTACAGAACTCCAAGATATTCGATTCCTTTCAAATATTGATTGCTGTCAAACTCCATGAATGATTTTTGCATATTGGTAACATCTATTCCCTGTCTAAGCTTAGGTACCAGTTCATCTAGCCAAGCGAATTGTGGCATTCCTTTAAAACTTGACAATACATCCACAACTTCTTTTAAATGATTTATCTCCACTTCATTGAGAGGCATATTATTTATTGAAAAAGACAGATCTTCATACCTGTAGTAAACTCTTTTACCTTCTCTCCTTCGTATCACAATTATATTCCAACCCTCTGCACTTTCCATAAAAGCTATATCCTGAAAAATCTGTCTCCTGCTTATCCCGTTAAAAGCCGGATTAATTTCTTCAAATACCTTGTTGCACTCGTTAATCAGATCCTCTATAAAATAATTCCTGCCAGGATTTCTGAAGCAATTATCAAGGATTTTATATCTCATTAAAGCATTTTTATTTATAGCCATAATCTTATTTTTAAGCGCCTGACCATTAAATTATAAATAAAAATATAGTTTTTTATCGAAAACAATTGTATTCTGTGCAGAATGGATGCACAAATGACACAGAATTTTACAGCACTAATTTTATTTTCAGTCAATGACAGCCGAGGATCAGAATTATATAAACGTTATTGAGCTTGCCGGCGAAAAGCTTCTCCTCATTAAACCCTTGGATGCTACCAGGCTTCTTATTGATACATCCAACCTTGATTTTTTGAATATCGAAAGGAGCCCTGAAAGTGAAATAAAATCTATATCTTTTGAAGGGAAGCAAAGTATTTGTTTGGGAGATAAGATTACTGTAAAGATCGGGATAGTAGATTCCATGTACTTAACCAAAATGATAGTTGTTGATGATCAACATAAAAACGTCACTATTTTCAGTTCATTACCTAATAAAACAAGCACATTTCTATTACCGTTAGTGAACATGACAAAACTACAGCTGAGATATGATACTTACTTTGAAAATGCATTTCTGCATTCTGAACTTAGGCATATTTGCTTGCTATACAGATTTACAGGAACAAGCCAATATAATGAGTTTGAAGTATCAATCATGAAAGAAAATCAATATGAAAAGCATTTTAACTTTGACCCTTACCATTTAATGTATTTTTTCAGAATCCCTGACCATTTCAGAAAAGATATCGAATTCTTCCTTGACGGAAAATATTCTCGATTTTCAGTCACATTAAAAGACCTGATTAACAATTTTTATGGTAAAGACACATTTGTTTATCAAGTTATTCACAGGGATAGAACCCTTAAAGAAATGATCGAAAAAGATCTTGATGTGAAGTTGGATGAAGATATGGAACTTGCTTCAAAACCAATCCTTGAGAAGGAATTTATTGAATTTTAACATCTCTCATGAATTCGCATGAATTGCTAGGTAACACAGATCAGTCTAAAATTGGCATTTTTATTTACATCCATATTCTTTATATTTAATGCCCGATCTCTACTGTAATTCGATTGCTGAGGCAAGTACGGATACTGGGTATAAGATCAAAATATATCTTTCTGTGCAGATTGGGCGCACAGGAAGGTAAGTACTTTGCTTATTGTTCTTTGAAAGCCTGCTGCAAAATATTGACCGTGCCAGCTGGAGGATGTAGAAATACATTCTCAAACCGGCTGGTGTCCCGGAGAAATCCGGGATGAATGTTCCTAAAGCAATTCATTGACGCTAGCGATGGCTGTAAGATGATATGCTTGGTAATATTATAT
>CAZYXQ010000097.1:0-1764 GCA_964651235.1 uncultured Gammaproteobacteria bacterium | reverse complement strand
CATTTTAAGCTATGGCATATACGAAGAATAAGCAGCAGGCTGCAAAGAACTTAAAAGCTTTTAAAAATGAACCCAAACCTGGCTGACATAGAAAAAATTCGGACTGCCTTTCAAAAGATGAAGACAAAGCAGGATTTCATTGATGTCCTCAATCAAGCCAAGCCATTTATATATGGTGAAAAGGCTCATCCTTTTCAGATGAGACAGCTTACATGGTATTCAGGCTCATGGTCGGCTAATAGGAGATATAGGCAATTTACAATCAAAAAGAAATCGGGAGGTGAAAGAACCATAAATGCTCCAATAAGAGGATTGAAAGCCATTCAGAAAACATTGGCATTTATTATACAATGTGTTTTTGAACCACACGAAGCTGCTAAGGGTTTCACAAAAGGCAGGTCAATAGTTGATAATGCCCGTCTTCATGAAGGAAGTTTTTATGTTTATAACCTTGATTTGAAGGATTTCTTCCCAAGTATAGAACAGGCACGAGTGTGGGCATGCCTGCAACTCAAGCCATTTTATTTAAAAGATATTCCCCCCAAGGATGAATCAGTCTTAGAAAATACTCAATCGGACTTTTTAGCTTCAAAGAATAAACTTCATTCTTCAGAGCGCTCGGAAATTGCTAAAATGATTGCAAATATATGCTGTGCCGAGATGGAAGTCGAAAGAGTAAACGAGGATGGCAATTGGATAATTTTAAAAAAAAATGTACTACCACAGGGTGCACCAACATCTCCGGTTTTAACAAATGTCGTTTGCCAAAAACTTGATTTTCTTCTTACTGCGGTCGCAAAAAGATTTGGCCTTAAATATAGCAGATACGCAGATGATATTACATTCAGCTCAATGCATAATGTTTATAATAAAGATAGTGAATTCAATAAAGAACTTAACAGAATTATTACACAGCAGGGATTCCATATTAAGGAGAGTAAAACAAGACTTCAGAAAACAGGATACAGAAAGGAAGTGACAGGATTGCTTGTCAATGAAAAAGTAAATGTTCAGAAGAGATATCTCAAACAACTACGTATCTGGCTTTATTATTGGGAACATTATGGTTATGAAAAGGCTTATTCGTTTTTTATTAAGCAATATAAACAGGATAAAGGTCATTTAAGAGTCAGGAAACCAGATATGTCTAATGTAATAGCTGGAAAGCTTGATTATCTTAGAATGGTAAAAGGGCCTGACAATCTGACTTATATAAGACATAGGATGCGATTTGAAAAATTGATTGGACTTTCAATTCAAACCCCACCTCAAATCCTTGATCAAGTGCTCACAAGGTTGCTGAAAAATGGATTGGATGATGCTATGCGTTATTATAAACCAGGAGAATAATGAGTGATAATAAAAAAAATTTACAGAAACTTTTGCAATTTATTGATGAAATCTCAAGGAAAGAAGGGAATGAATGGTTTAAAGAAACGCTTCAAAATCGTTTCTCAAAAACCGATCCCTCAATAAATTTTGCCAGCCTTGAGTCTAAGGTCAATTTGATAAAAGAATATTTGTTCATTGACATAAAAAATGTCATTGACTATTCTGAATTCACCGAACCTACAAGAGAATCATTATTCAGAGACTGTATTGAAATGGGAAGATATGAAAAAGGCACTCCCAATCATAAGATTGATTTTGGAGAATTTTGCCGATATGCTCATCTTCAAGCAGAAGAAATGGTTAATTATTTTTTTATAAAAAAAACAAATAACAAAATAAACCAAATTGAAGATATTGTTAAAAAAGAATCAA
>CAZYXQ010000096.1:0-4052 GCA_964651235.1 uncultured Gammaproteobacteria bacterium | reverse complement strand
AGTGAACGCAGAAAAAACCTGAAAGAGACCGATGAAATACTTCAACTAAAAGTTCAACAAGCACAAAAACACGGTATCGAACCAATTTATTGTGTACGTGATGAAACCGATACAATACCTCAAGGTATACGGTTTGTAGCTTATGAACCAGTCAGTTCAATAGGAACGGACCAAAACGAACATCTCACGAATATTCTGCATATGAAAAATAAACTTCAGCTACCTCGGAAACATGTATTCATATATGGCGGAAGTGTAACTGCAGATAATGTAAACGAATATACAAATTCAAGCGATATTCAAGGATTTTTAATAGGAAAAGCATCACTCCAGGGCGGTTCTTTTCTTGCAATAAGTAAATCAGAATAAAAAGGAAAGAAAGACAGTAGTTGCAGCCACAATAAACAATACGATGCTCTGTTGTATTCCCCAACCTGACTCCGGAAGTGTATCATTTGAAAAAACTTTTTTTGTAGGAGTTGGCGTTGACTTATGTATCTCCCCGGTGCCTGTATCACGAACGGGCATAAGGGTCGGAGAAATGGTACGGTAAGCTAACAATGGTGTTGTCGGTGAAGGAGCTTTTGTTGGAATTACGGTCTCAGGCTCAACTTCTTTCTCTGTTGTGTCTTCTGGAGTTGGTTCCTGAGTAGGCTGCACAGGTGTCGGAGTGGGAGCTTTGGTTACTGAAGGAAGTGGCGTTGTTGCTAACGACAACAAAGTAGGGACTGGACTCAAAACTGAGTTCGTTAAAACTGCTTCAGTCGGAGCGGGGGATTCATCTTCCTCTTCATCGCCTGAAACATCTTTGGCAGTATTATCTTTTTGTACTGGTGTGATATTTAATGCTAGTAGTTTGTGATATGTTTGTGCGCTTGCCTTAGTCTTCTTTACTTGGGTCACTGATTTTTCACCTTTACTGCTTAATAGGTAACTGAAATAACCCACTACTACTATTAATCCCACTGTAACAATCAGAATAAATGTTGTTTGAATTTTTGTTTTATTCATATTAATCTCCTAACCAACCATCCATTGCTGAATGAAGTTGTGCATCAATCTTTAACTGTGAATCTCCCGTTGCGATCATATATTCTCTATAAAATACATTTTTTTCCGGATTAAATTTATCTGTGATGTCTGTAATAGTCCATTCTGATGCGTTTACTTTAATTCGTGCACGATCAATATCAGCTTCTTTTATAGTTAGGATTCCCAGATATACTCGTGTACCGGGAGTAAGTGGACTTGTACTTGAAACTTCCTGTATTTCTTTCCAATCAGAAGAAAATACCATTAACCCAGGAGATGATATTTCCTGTATGACAACGTTTTCTGGTGTTTTTGTATCAGATGATTCTTTTGGACCGAAAAAAACCGTGTATAGTGAAAATCCTATGAAAAAAATAATCATACATACCAGTATAATGACGAGAAAAATTGATGGTTTATTCTGTTTTTCAATTACTTGTTTTTTAGGCTGAGCAAGTGAAGCTGCCTGTTGTTGTAGTTGTGCTTTATCAATAACTGTACTGTTATTAAATTTGGGAATATTTGGTTTTTGTTTCTTCATTCTTTCTATCCTTAGCAAGTTTACCTCATAAAGCAAAAATCCAAAAACGCCAATAAAAGCTATCAGACTTATTTTATTTACTGACATGATAAAATCAATCAAACCTTCCATATATATTATTCTAATCAATATATATCCTAAAATACAAGCAACAATCCACTCCCGAGAATAAGCATTCCAAGTGCAATTCCGAAAACTCCCCCCATACTTCCCCCACCTGTCCGTGGTGGCTCTTTTGTAGGTGAAGGTGTTGGATAGGTCATAATTGGTGTTACAGATGGCAATAAAGGAGTAATTGTCGCGGGAGGCGATATGGTTTTGGTAGGAGTAGCAGGTTGGGTTGGAATAAGCGTTGGTGCACCGGTAGCAGTTCCAAGGACTTGTTCGCCGCTTTTTGCTATCATAAACTGTCTTTTGACCGTTATTGTTCTCCCCTTCTCATCAACGGTAGTAAATACCGCAAGATAAGTACCGGGACCAATAGGATCACGAGGAAGTATACGCCACTCCCCGTCTTCATCAACCGTTGTACGAAACGCAAACTGAGGTTTTGAATTTATAAATACAAAAACATCTTTCCGTGGTATCCCTATTCCCTTCAGTAGTGGTTTTGAAGCAGGTATAAGAGCATTTTCTCTCGGATATATTACTGAAAAAGACAACGGTGTATCTCCGGTATTCGTATCTGAAGCGGAAAGTACTTCTCCATCGTTTTTCAGTAGGGAATAATTTCTCCCTAGCAATATTCCCTGCGATAATGGACTCACATGTGATACAAGGGTTTTTGCATATGACCTCCCACCCGTCTCGCTTAAAAACTCCATTTCGACAGGTGAATTCTCATTTATGGTATCTGTCTTTAATCCTGTTTCTTTATTTATAAGTCTATTAAAAGGTATAAGCCATTCACCTGTTTGTTTAGTTAATGCCATGAGTGGGTATATCCCCTTGATTTTAAGCAATACTAAGGTTGAATCTGCTGCTTTCCCATTCTGACTATATACTTTTCCATATGCAGGTTTTAAACGATTGGTTTGATCGTCTTTTTTACTTGTTTTGAAATGATATTCAGTTGTGTTGTTGGCTACATATCTTCCTTTCTCAGTAACAATATTAAACGTATACGTTGTTTCGGGTTTAAGATCCTTTATCGAAACAAAATGAAAAAAAAATGGATTTTTGTTATGTAGCACATCTCTTTCGTCTAGAGCTATTTGTCCTTCCACCGCATTTTCTGTCCTATACTCTACCCATCCACTTTCCTGTTTTTCAGTTTCCCAAAAAATACCCACAGCACTATCTGAAATATTTACCACTTCCATCCGAATGACACGTGCATCTGTGATTTTTTTCACTCGCACGGGAATAGTTGAAAAAAATGTAACAATTGATGCGAACAATACAATCCCTGTAACTATAAAAAGAGGAAGTAAGTTATTTTTTTTCTCGAGATACAGTTTACTATAAATCATGTCTATTCACTTTTTTCTTTTAATACCGAGATTACCTGTTCATCCATTTGATAATCGGGAATAGTTACCGGTTTTATATTAATCTGATCATTAATCTTTTCCTGAATATGATAGATGTCTATTATGACCCAAGCCACAATAGTAAGAAAAACAACCAGGGATATTACAAATAATTCATTTTTTTTCATAGATAATATCCTTCCAGTTTAATTTGTACATTCAAAATAGCCTCTGCAGTGCCGTATTTTTCATCCTTTTCAAAAGAAATTTGTTTTATCGTTTTTAACCTTCGCTGAAGAAGTAGATTGTTGATAAATTGACTTGTTTCTTCAAATCCCGCGCTTGTTTCAATATTAACGACAAGGGGTGTTTTTCCCTTAATTTTTGTGGATTTTCTTAAATTGACTTCACTCATGTTTACCTGTTTTAAGACAAGTCCTGACGATGTAGCCGCAGATTCTATATCATCTATCATCTTGTTAATTTGTGGAGATGCGGCAACGGCTTGATCTAATAAGTAAAGATCACTTCTGTTCGTTTCTAAAAAAGTCTGTATGGTGATAATTTTTTTGATTACATTTTCATATCCCGTATCAAGGATGTGTAATCTTCCTAACTCTTCCTGCAAGGAGAAAACATTCACCAGATTGGGCCTAATTACAAAGAAAACAAAAAAAGAAAACGTCAGAAAAAAAATAATTGAATAAGAATAATCTTTTACTTTATGAGTTGATAATTTCTTTTTTATCGATTCCTTATCCATATCATTTTGCGATAAATTCGTTAAGAATAAATGGACATCTAAATTCCCCATCTTCTCTTCTTATACTTCCAAGTTCGACAATTTTAAATGCTTTATCAGCCTGCAACTTATTCCAGAACATTTTTATAAGTTGAGGTTCCGTTGTAATACCTTCAAAACTAATCCCTTTTTCACCGATCTCGAGCTTTGTAACTCTCATCCCATTTGGAAATACGCTTAATAAATAGGTAAACATTTGTTGAAA
>CAZYXQ010000095.1:0-4070 GCA_964651235.1 uncultured Gammaproteobacteria bacterium | reverse complement strand
TATGGGAGGGTTTTCGGATCCATTTGATATTTTTGAACAATTTTTTGGCGGTTTTGGAGGAGCAAGACCCCGTTCCGGCAGACAAAGAAGAGAAATTTATGAACTTACCCTATCATTTGAAGAAGCGGCAAAAGGTACGGAAAAAGAAACGGTTATTAAGGGCAAAAACAAAACAATAAAAATACCTGCTGGAGTAGATAGTGGGATGCGTATTCGATTTTCTGATTTCGACATACTGGTTCAAGTTCAACCCCATGCTTTTTTTAAAAGAGAAGGTCAGGACATTTATCTGGAAAAAGAAATTTCCTATACAAAAGCAAGTATGGGAGGTGTGATACATGTTCCAACTCTGGATAAAGAAGTCCAATTAAGAATACGACCCGGTACACAATCTGGAACAACAGTAAGATTAAAGGGAATGGGTCTCATATATCCCCAATCTTCTAGAAGAGGTGATCAGTATGTAATATACCGCATTCATGTTCCTCAGCATCTTTCACTCCGTGCAAAAAAACTTCTTGAAGAACTGGAGGAAGAATTGAAATGAATATTAATACTACCCCGGAGCATCTTAACTCCTATAAAAAATACGTCCTGATTAAAAAACTTGTTCATATGTTTCTCCAAAAAAAGGGTTTTCTGCCAATAGATCTTCCTGTATTATCACCTGCACTTGTTCCTGAATCTTATCTAGAAGTATTTGAAACACAATTTTTGTATAACGGCAACAAAAAAAAACTGTATTTAACGCCATCCCCTGAGTTATTTCTTAAGAGGTTACTTTCATATGGGATTGGTGATTGTTATTATCTTGGAAAGGCATTCCGTAATAGCGATCCACCGGCACAATTACATCATATGGAGTTTACTATGCTTGAGATATATAAAATTGGAGCATCTTATTTAGATATCGCTGATTTAATACTTATGCTTTTTCAATATATTGTAAAACATTTATATAAAAGGTCATCCATTACATATCAGCACAAAAGAGTAGACTTTGCCCGATATGAAAAAATTACAGTTGAAGATGCATTTTTGCGTTATGCATCAATAACTAATAACGAGTTGTATGATAAGAAATGTTTTTTACATAAAGCGGAAAAAAAAGGATATCAAGTCTCCGGTTTTTCCTACGAAGATGTATTTTCACAGATATATGTACAAGAGATTGAACCATTTTTAGGCATAAATGGTTATCCTACTCTTCTTTATGACTATCCGAAAGAATTTGCAGCATTAGCAAAATTGAATAAAAACGGAAAAACCGCACAACGATTTGAAATATATATTGAAGGTGTTGAAATTGGTGATTGTTATACTGAATTAACAGATCCGAAAGAGCAAATGATGCGTTTTAATGAAGAACAAATGAAACGCAAAAAACTAAAAAAAATTACACATCCGATTGACAAAGGGTTTATAGAGGCGCTACAATATGGACTGGGTAATTGTGCAGGGATTGCTATTGGTTTTGAGAGATTGGCCATGATACTCACCGATAAAACATCTCTCAAAGAATTAAAACTTATACACATTAATGTATGAAAACAAACGCGGGTAGTCTTAAAAAAGGTGAATTTATTCAGTACCAGGGAGCTATCTGGCAAGTTCAAAAGGCGGATTTTTATTCACCGGGAAAAGGTTCAGCCCTTATGAAGACGCGCATCAAAAATATTATTACCGCAAAGAATATTGAATACGCATTCAAGTCCAACGAGACAGTTGAGACGCTTGAAGTAGAATGTATTGAGATGCAGTATTTATACAAAGATGCTGAAAATGTGTATTTTATGGATCAGCGGTCATTCAATCAGTATGTTCTTCCCCTTGGAGTGGTGGGTCAAGCAGCACAATTTTTAAAAGAAGGCAAATCATATTTCGTTTATGTTTATGATGAGAAGGCTTTGACAATGAGACCTGCATTGAGCGTAAAATTGAAAATTATTGAGACAGAGGATTCAGTAAAAGGGGATACGGTGACTGGAGCAAAAAAACCGGCAAAAGTTGAAACAGGTGTTATGGTTATGGTTCCCCTTTTCTGTAAAGTTGGAGATGTAATTACCATTAATCCCGAGACTGGTCAGTATGGGGAAAGGGTAAAGGAGTAACATAACAAATGCTTTCAGTAGGCGAGATTCTTAAACAGGAACGTCTGAAAAAAGGATATACATTTAGCTTCATTGAAAAAAAGACAAAAATTAGGGAGAAATTTCTTATCGCACTTGAACAGAATGATTGGGTGATGTTTTCCTCGAAGATTTATATTACCGGTATTATTAAGAATTATGCAGCATTTCTTGGACTTGATGCACATAAGCTTCTCGCTTTTTTCAGAAGAGAGTACGAGAAAAAAGACGAAATACGGTTTAAGAGAAGAGTGAAAAGTTCATATTTTGCATCCGATACCAAAGCCATAGTGGCGGTCATATTTACTTTTGTTTTTCTGGCCTTTTTTCTTTATTTCGGATATCAGCTATTTCAATATTTGAAACCCCCATCATTATTGCTTATTGAACCAAAATCGACTGTCTTTAAACGAATAGCTAAAATCAAAATAATTGGAAAAACTGAAAAAGATTCTCATATCAGTATTTTTTCTGAGCGGATATACCAAAATAAAGATGGATTTTTTGAATACGATTTTCCTTTAAAAGTGGGTAAAAATACTCTTACCGTTGACATTATCGGTGCAAACGGGAAAAAAACCTCAAATACATATTCGTTTTTCAGACAACAATGAGTTTCTTGATTTCAGCTATATTGGTTAAGTTTAATGAAGAATAGATGTGTGAAAATCCTAATCTTTTTGATTCTTGAATTATCTTTTTTTCCTGTATTCCTTTTCTAATTTCTCCAAGTAAACCTACCTCTCCAAGAAAAACAGACTTTGTCCGTATGGGGATATTTTTAATGGAAGAAAATAATGACGCAATAATTCCAAGATCTGCACTAGGAGAGGTGATCTTAACTCCACCGACTACATTGATATAAATGTCAAATGATTCAAGAGGAAGAACAAGGTATTTTTTCATAACTGCAAGGAGCAATTGAACTTTATTATAGTCGACACCCTTTACTACGCGACGAGGGATAGAAAGAGTGGTGGGAACAACGAGTGATTGTATTTCATAAAAGAGTTGTCTTTTTCCTTCGATTACGGTTACTATTGATTTTCCTGGTGCAGCTTTTGATAAGTCGTCAAGAAAAATGAGTGGATCTTTAACTTCGGAAAGTCCTTTTTCATTCATTTGAAATATCCCGATTTCATCCGTGGATCCGAACCTATTTTTTGCGGCACGTAAGATTCTAAAGTTCGAAATGCGTTCTCCTTCAAAATTAACAACACAGTCAACCAGGTGTTCTAACGTTTTTGGTCCTGCGATATCTCCGTCTTTGGTAATGTGGCCGATAAGTATTACCGTAATATTATTTTTTTTTGCAAAGGATACAAGCTGGGAAGCAGTTTCCTTTAATTGATTGATGCTTCCCGGCGGTGCCTCAACATCTTTGGAATAAACGGTTTGGATTGAGTCAATAACAAGTATATCGGGTTTTTGCTTGTTAAGTTCAATGTGTGAGATAATACCCTCGATTTGTAGATTATTTGAGAAAAATAGATTTGAAGGTTTTATTCCCAACCTGATGGCTCTTTCCTTAACCTGTTCAAGTGATTCTTCTCCGGAAACATATATTGAGTTGAGATGTTGAAGAGCTTGAAGGAGAAGAGTTGATTTTCCGACACCCGGTTCTCCGCTTAAAAACACAACCTCACCCTCCACAAATCCGCCTCCCAATACTCTATCAAACTCGAATAATCCTGTAGATTTCCTATTTTTTTTATCCGACTTGATATGCGACAGTGAGGTCAGGGTTATCTGTTGGACGTCTTCCCCTTTTGAAGTCACCGATTCTTCTTTTTCAATCATGGTATTCCATTCTCCACAGTTTGGACATTTTCCTATCCACGCAGCACTACCATAACCGCATGAATTACATAAATATAAACCCATATATTTTTACATTTTAGAAACGGTTTTGATCCCTAACAATCTAAGTCCTTCTTCAAG
>CAZYXQ010000094.1:0-4080 GCA_964651235.1 uncultured Gammaproteobacteria bacterium | reverse complement strand
TCTTAAGCAAAAAAATAAGTTCTTTCAAACCCCCAACAGATACGTGAGCAGGATTTGTATTATTGAATATTATTGTATACGTATCTTCTTGCCCTGGATTATTTATATGACCCTCTACTGTTTGCCATACTGAATTACTTGTGCCGTTTTGACCTATGATAACTGAGTAATTTCCTGATTCTATTCCCTTTGCTTTAATATGATATTCACCTGATGCGGCATTTTCTATAAATAGAAAACCATCTGTGTCATGATAGGTTTTTCCTGCATACTCAACTCCAAGTTGAGCAGGTGAACGCATCAAAAAGATAAGTGAAGGAAACACAGTGGTCTTGTTTCCTTCTTGAATTTGAGATTCGTTAAATGGTATATCAAGATCAGATAATATTGAAGCTATTGCCTTTTTTGAATAAATAAGTTCACCGTGATTTAAATTTAAAGTATGGTTTAACGTATTAGGGTAAGAAGAAGAATTAGCTGTTATTGTGAGGTCACCGGGCTGGTTAATTTTTTTGAATGGTTTCCCATCAGGATAGTAATCAAAGAGTTTATCAAAAAGCGTTTGTTCTGTCACCTCATATCCAAAAAGGGTTGGGCCGACATCTCCGGTAAATGAGGTTAAATTATTAATAGGCATAGTACCAATAAGAGTGGGGTTTGAGATAGTAAGTCCATTATTTGGTATTTCAGTATTATTTTTTGTTAAAAATGGATAAATCGGCAACAAATCATAAAGGGAAGGCATAATGGTTTGTAAAATTTCCTTATCCGAAAAAAAACTACGATTATTTAGGTTAATAATTAGCTTTTGACTTATCCAAAGAAATGGATCATCAGTCTCTAGTTCCCCGCCCTCAAGAGGTTTGTAACTGAGCGCAGTCCCCTTATGAGGTGATCCAAGAGTAAGAATTTTTGCAATATTGCTTGTACCATATTTTTGTGCGTAAAGCTGTGCGACAAGTCCGCCAAAAGAGTGGCCTATGATGACGGGAGGTTTTATTAGTGATAAAGTCTCAAGATAAGAATATAATGCATCAGCATTTTCAGTTAATTTTTTTCTCCAATCATAAGAAAAGATAAAATAATCTGTGTTGTAAACATAACCCATATTGTCTAAAGTAGTTGTTAAACCTGTGTATTCCTTAACAATTGGGTTAAGGATCCAGTCTTTTTGATCAACCGTGTTGTTGTAAAAAAGTGCATGTTTGTTCCATGAAGCAAACATTCCGGGGATTATGATTAACGGAGTTTTTGAGGGAGTTGGATGTGGAGTCGGTGTGGGGTTTTGAATAAATGAAACAGCTCGATTAAGTTTCCATATAGAGTTTACTGAGGTACCGTAATACGCTTCTATGTCTGATTGATTTTGGTTAACAAAGTGAAGATGTTGTGTATTTAAAAAAACAGTTTTTGATGACCATAGAGAATTACAACTGAGGGAATCTGTTTGTGAGTATGAAGCACCTTGAGGAGAATGAAAAAATAATGTGTATTTATTCTCAATTTTTACCATGCCTTTTGGAGCAACATCAGTGCCGAAAAAAGGTTGAGGACATTTTTCAAAATGAATTCCATCACTTGATATTGCAAGGCCTATGGACCAAAAAGATGATAGCCCGGTATAAAATAGATAGTATGTTCCATTTTCAAAAAACATAACCGGTGACGATGCTCCATTTCTATCCCAGTCTTCTCCAGGTACAATCATAGTTGTTAAAGATGAATCGATAAATTCCCTACCATCATTTGAAAATATTCTTAAAATACTGGTTGGTTTATTAGGACTGCTTGATGCAAAGTATAGATCAAAACCAGAATCAGTTTTTGCAATAAACGGATCATGGATATCAGTTTCTTCCAGAAAACTATACATTTTGTCAGTTTTCCATATCTGACCATCAACAGAAGATGCATGCATAAGTCGCATATTCGTAGTATATGAGGTATACCACATCTGCTGGTTTGTATCTGTTTTAAATATCGTAGATTGCATTGGTCCTTTTGCTGGTCTGTCGGAAAATGACTCATCTATGACAAGAGGGTTTGAATTTGAAGGAACAAATTCTTCAAATGAAAATACTTTTGTTGGAACAATAAGTATATAAAAGATAAAAATAATACCGATTTTCTTTTTCATACACTACTTGTACTGTAGGTTCAAACGAAACACAACGGATTATAAACAACAATTGTGTTATTTTTTCTTTATATAAAGCTCTAAAATAGAACCTTGGTAGTGTAGGTTTAACAAAGGATAACAAATACGAGCTACAAACTTGTCAAATATAAGATATTTCAAGTGTGACATAATATTTCTTTTATGTTTTTTATTAATTTTTAGATCCTTCCTAAAGCCTATTTCTAACCGAAGCGGTTGATCTGGTTTTGTATGAATGATTTTTTTTACAATACCCATAAAATGTTCAGGATAGCTGTATGTTGAGTAATGCAGAATCGTACTGTCATAAGGTAGTAAAGACTTAAAGCTATGTATCGAAAAAATATAAATATGATCGGGAGGTGTTAAAAAAGTAAACTTGTTTTGTTCTGTACGATATAAATGACTATCGAAATTGGGAGTTTCTATATATAGTAAGCCTCCTGGATTAAGGAGTGATATTGCTTGATTAATTAGTTTTTTCGGCTTTGTAACGTGTTCTATCGTATGAATAAGTGTAATAACATCATAACGGAATTTATTTTTATTTCTGATATAAAATGAATAAAAATCAGTTTGTAACACCTTAAGATTAAGATGTTTAGTTGAATAATTTGATAGACTTTTATTTGGTTCGATTCCCATCACTTGCACTTTTGGATGCAATAACCTTGCTGTATCTAAAAAATAACCGTATCCCGATCCGATATCAAGTAGCTTGTATGATGCAGAAGACGAAATTAGTTTCTGTATTTTATTAAGGATAAGACGAGACCGTATTCTAATTATCTTTTCATTTATATTGCCCGCTGAATATTGAAAATTATTTTTATAATAATGTTGTATTTGATTTTGAGTAGGTTTCGGGTAAAGAAATAACATTCTGCATCTACCACAATGATAGTATGTATATTTATTTAATTGATGAGTCCTAGTAGAACAATAGTGACATACGGGACAATAAATCATCAATTGGAGTATCTGAAAACTATTCTTTCTTAACAACAGTTTCTATGCTACAATTATGCTGATTTTGGTTGTTATATAGCGAAATTTTTTGGTATATTACTTTTGGGTATGAAGTGCATATTGTGCGGTAAAAAAACAGATTTTATATTTAAAACCATAGAAACGGTACCCATTTATGAATGCCCAACATGTGAGTTAGGTTTTATCAACCAGGATCATGTTGTACAAAAAAATACTATACGATTATATCCATATTCGAAATACAAAAAACAGGAACACATTATTCTTGAAAGAGTGACCCGTCTTGCCGACAAAATTGCCCGTTTTAAAAAATCAGGACAAGTACTTGAGGTAGGAGCTGGATTTGGACTTTTTGCACAACAACTCTTAAAAAAAGGAAAATATAGTTATCATATTGTTGAACCGCTTCTTACGCCATATTACCTAAAATCATATACATATACGCACCATAAACATCGGTTTGAAACATTTGTGAAAAAAAATACAAAATCATTTGACTTAATAATTTTGTTCGATGTGATAGAGCATCTAAAAAATCCGCTTGAAACTTTAACTGTTCTTAAAAAAATGCTTAAAAAAAAGGGTATCATCGTTATTCAAACACCAAACTATAAAAGTCTGATGCAGGAGTTAACTGACAATTGGTCCTGGTGGATGATTAAAGATCACAAGTGGTTCTTTTCACCCAACTCTATCACTCATGCGTTTGAAATAACGGGACTGAACTCAGTATTTGAAGGTACTTATGAAGACTGGCGTGATATGAAAAAAAATCTTGATGGAAATTTTTACCGATATAAAAATCGTATCGTAAGAAAACTTGTTAAAGGCATTTTTTATTTTACTTTTATTCCCTTCTACTTTTGTACCAGACGTTTACTTTGGAGACTGGGTTTCGGTGGACTTCTTTTCTATATTGTAAGGCAAAAAGA
>CAZYXQ010000093.1:0-4103 GCA_964651235.1 uncultured Gammaproteobacteria bacterium | reverse complement strand
AATGTATGAAACTATACGTAAAAATGCATTTGAACTTGTAAAGAAAAAATATAATTGGAAAAAGATTGCACAAAGACTTGAAATTGCATATCAGCGTATTAAAAAAGCCTGAATTATGTTCTGAATAAAAAAACCATGAGGATAGGAATAGATATTTCACAAATAGTATACGAAGGAAGTGGTGTTTCTCGTTTTACCACAGGACTTGTTCATGCAATCTTATCACAGAAATCAACACATACATGGGTTTTCTTTTTTTCTTCACTACGCCGTCAAATAGAACCGCAATTAAAATCTCAAATCGAAGAAAAAGGACATACTCTATATACGTATAAACTACCACCAACCGCTTTATCTTTTTTATGGAACACGGTCCACAGGATGAAAATTGAAAAACTCATAGGTAATTGTGATTGGATTATTACATCTGATTGGACCGAACCGCCTTCACGTATGAAAAAGGCTACTATTGTCCATGATCTCGTATTTATGAAATACCCTGAAACTGTTCATGAATCGATTCGAACAACCCAACAAAAACGGCTTACTCTGATTCAAAAAGAATCCTCGGTTATTTTTACCGATTCGTATGCTACAAAAAATGATCTGATTGAACAATTCAACATACAAAAGGAAAAAATTACGGTGAATTATCCTGGAATAGATCTTCTACCAACTAACACCGTTAACACATCATCTGCTCAAATACTTAAAAACTTACAGATTACAAAACCGTTTATTTTAACTGTCGGTAAACTTGAACCCAGAAAAAACATCCCCCGCCTAATACAAGCTTTTGACAAACTTTCACCAAAAAATACACAACTTGTGATAGCAGGATCATGGGGTTGGGGAGATTCAATACCTGACCGTAAACAAACAAATTCACGCATTCGATTTCTAAATTATGTTACCGACGCTCAATTAAGAACTCTGTATGAAGAGTGTGTTTTTTTTATTTATCCATCACTCTATGAAGGATTCGGTTATCCGGTTGTTGAAGCTATGCAATATGGAGCTCCTGTCGCAACATCCGATTCTTCTTCTTTAAAAGAAATTGCCTTCAATAATGCGGTTCTTTTTAACCCACATCGAACGGAAGAAATTCAATCAGCTATCTCACTGCTTTTGACTAACCAAAAACTCCGCCTTGCATTAAAAAAAAGCGGTATAATAAGAAGTCGGGATTTTAATTGGGTTACTTATCTGAGTATTTTGACAAAACGTCTTGAATCACATAATTAATAGTTGATTATATCCATGATCATCGGGATAGACGGTAACGAAGCAAATGTCAGGGAACGGGTGGGAGTATCGGTATACACATACAAACATCTTGAGTATTTTCAAAAAAGCGCAAATAAAAACCTTCGGTTTATTGTGTATCTGAAACACCCACCTCTTAATGACCTTCCTGACGAGACTACCTTCTTTTCATATTCAGTTATTAGGGGCTCATTTCTTTGGTCGCAAATATCATTACCATTTGAATTAGTTAAAAATAGATTTTCTGGAACTAAAATCGGTGTATTTTTTTCTCCTGCTCACTACACACCCCGAATAACCCTGTGTCCTACCGTAGTTACGATTCATGATCTTGCCTACCTCCATTATCCTGATGAATTTGTAAGAAAAGATTTATTCCAATTAAAACACTGGACCAGAGACTCCATCCGTAACGCGCATCGGATTATTGCGGTATCTAAAACAACGAAAAAGGATATTCTAAAATATTATAACGTCAAAGATGAACAGGTTCAGGTTGTATACAATGGTTTTGAAAAAGAGTTAAAAGAACATAATAAACAGTTTAGTTTATCTCATATAGACAAAGCTATCAGCACTCCATTTATATTATATGTAGGAACTATTCAACCACGCAAAAATATTATTACCCTAATCCGTGCATTTGCTCAGTTTTACAAAGCTTATCCCGAATTTAAACTCGTTATTACCGGAAAAAAAGGCTGGCTGTTTGATCAGATTTTCAAAGAAGCACGAGATCTATACCTTGAAAACAAGATAATATTTACGGGTTATGTGGACGATGATGAACTGATAACGTTATATAAAAAAGCGTTTGTGTTTGTACTCCCTTCATTATACGAGGGATTCGGTATTCCTGTTCTTGAAGCAATGAGTTTTAACTGTCCTGTGATATCATCTTTTTCATCAAGTCTTCCGGAAATAGGAGGAGAAGCCGCTTTATATTTCGATCCGGAAGACCCGCAAGACCTAGCAAATAAACTTGCACAGCTTCAGACAGATTCCACGCTTCGCTACTCCCTCATGAATAAGGGTAAAAAAAGAATTAAGGATTTTTCCTGGGATATCTGTACCCAAAAAACCCTGGAGATACTGACTTCCGCCTTCAATGAAACTAGAAAATAAATTACGTATTGCGATGTTTATGTCTTCAAACCCAACGGTTCTTGGTGGTGTCCAGGAACATGTTGAATATTTGGTTAAACACCTACGACAAAACGGTCATGTAGTTCACCTATACGGATCCGAGCCCGGTTCTTCTCGCTATTCGACGTTTTATCCTATCGGACATACAGTTGAAGTACCAACCCTTAATGGAAATTGGGGAAATATTCATTTTTTAAAACCTGAAATCGATAGAAAAAAATTATTTTCGAGAAATAAATATGACCTACTTCACATCCACGAACCATATGTTCCGTTTGCCGCATGGGAGTTAATCCATCAATCCGATCTTCCTAAAATCGTAACTTTTCACAATGCATGGGATAACGACTCGATGAACAATGCTCTATCTACTATTCTTCCGCTTATAAAACAAACATTTTCAACTCACGTAAGTGGGGCGATATTTGTATCACGAATTGCCAAAAAAAGATGGGAAACACTATGTTCCCGTGCTTTGGTATGTAAAATAATACCTAATGGTATTGATGAATCCTCTTTTTATCCTAAGAAGAAAGGGTCCGGACCTGTTGAGTTTCTGTTTGTCGGTCGTCTTGTTCAACGAAAAGGAATAATATATCTCATGAAGTCGTTTCGTTTACTTCTTGAAAAAAATAAAAATATTCATCTCTCAGTTATCGGTGCGGGTGCTGAAGAAGAATGGTGTAAAAATTATATAAAAAAATATAAATTACACTCTCATATCACTCTTCTGGGACAAATTGGGGGTAAACGAAAAATTCCCTATTATCAACAGGCTGATATTTTCTGTGCTCCATACTCAGATGAAGCATTTCCGATAACAATTCTTGAGGCAATAAGTTGTGGCTGTACTATTGTTGGGTTTACGAATGAAGCAATGAAAGAAATGCTTGCATCATATCCAGCCAAATCATTGTTGGTACATAAGGGTATTGATACGCTTTCCCAAGCGTTCGAAACCGCGGCAGGACAATCAAACCTCAGAAAAAAAGTAGCATTATGGGCTAAAAAAGAGATTCATAAATATCATTGGAGTGTTATTACAAAAAAAACAGAAGACGCTTATCTTGAAATGTTATCACGAATACCACTACCCTAAGCAGACTGTTTTTTTCTTCCGATGGATTATAATAAGAAATTATGCATGTTACGATACTTAGCACATCAGTACAAAAAGAGGATTATAACCGGATGGTTCATCATCCTCTTCAATCATGGGAATGGGGTCAAGCAAGAATCAAAATGGGTACCCCGGTAATTCGAATCGGAGAATATGAAAACAATGTGCTTGTTAATGCATTTCAAATGAGTATACACAATCTTCCTTTTTCATCGTATAAAATCGGTTACTTGCCAAGATCCGTATTTCCGTCACGTTACGTTCTTGATTTTTTATACCATTATGCTAAACATAACAATCTCATTTTTATTAAAATTGAACCTTATGCGCCTTTTTCCGACTGGAATCCCGAAATACACCCTTCCTATCTCGTACAATCATCACACCCACAGTTTCCCCAATATACTCAAATAATCGATCTCACTCTTTCGGAAAGTACTCTGCTTGCAAATATGAAAAATAAAACGAGATACAACATAAAAGTAGCACAAAAAAGAGGAGTATCTGTCAAAGAAATTTCTAACGAAGAAGGATTTAACCAATTTTCAACTCTTTATTTTGAAACATGTAA
>CAZYXQ010000092.1:0-4126 GCA_964651235.1 uncultured Gammaproteobacteria bacterium | reverse complement strand
AAAAAATAGGTGATAAGGATGAAGTCACGGATTACGGAGATATGATTCCGGTTGATATCG
Organism: uncultured Gammaproteobacteria bacterium; assembly: GCA_964651235.1. Lineage (GTDB taxonomy): Bacteria > Patescibacteriota > Microgenomatia > UBA1406 > GWC2-37-13 > YC2-FULL-38-9. The sequence continues at coordinate 4,066 of CAZYXQ010000092.1, read as the reverse complement.
AAGAAACAGATTACACTGCTTTTTGGAGAGAAATCACTACCTTTTTAAAAAATCAACGTTATGAAAAAATTGAACTGGATTATATACGGGAAGACTCATTTACTTACAAGTATGTATCTCAATTACCTAATATTTACATTTCAAAAAAGGAAGTTTCCCCATTTATTCATCTTCCCTTGACTTGGGAAGAATATGTGGCGGGTCTTGAACGCACGGAAAGAAAAGAATTAAAAAGGAAATTAAAACGGCTTGACACCGTACCCCATGCTTTTACGATACATAATGCTTCAGAAAAAAAAGTATTTGATGATTTTATTGCGCTTCATAAAAAATCAAATGCAGTAAAACATTTATTTATGAGTGATTCAATGAGTGAATTTTTCCGTGATCTTGGCAATATTCAGGATCACAATTTTAAGGTAAAAATTGCACTTCTTTCTATTATGAATAAACCCGCGTCCCTGATCTATTACTTTGATCAAAATAGGTCGTGCTTTGTATATAACTCAGGCTTCGATCCGGATCTAAAATTCTTTTCCCCCGGACTTATGAGTCATACATTACTTATCAAAACCAATATTGAAAATAAAACCAGAGTTCACGACTTTCTCCGGGGAAATGAAAGGTATAAATATGATCTGGGAGCTACAGACTTAAACTTATACAAAATAAGTATTAATTTATCATAAGCATCTGATAGAATTATTGGTATGAAAAAAACAATAATGGGGATATTCGCCCATCCTGATGATGATACATTTGGTCCCGGAGGTACCTTTATAAAATATGCATCATCCGGACACCGCGTACACGTATTAACCGCGACAAGCGGTCAGGCAGGTCAATCTGCCGGTCTTCCGATCCAAATCACACTTGGAGATACACGAAAAATTGAATATCAACATGCAATGGAAATGATGGGAATAACGGGATCAAAAATACTTGATTTTTATGATGGTACTTTAAATGAAAGTCAACTACCTCTGTTAAAACAGTTCATAGAACACGAAGTGAAAACAATAAATCCGGATGTGATCATTATTTATGAACGGGGAGGTATTTCATTTCACCTTGACCATATTGCAGTTACTAAGGCTGTACTTACCTTATTTGATGAGCAAAAAATTTCACCTAAAAAAATATACTATTTCGGTTTATCAAACGAGATGAATACATTTTTCGGGAGGGAGGGTTATATGGATGAGAAAAAAAAGTGCTCGATTGATATCGAGCCATTTTGGCAAACTAAAATAAAAGCAATGAATGCACACAAATCACAGATGAATGATATTAAACGAATATTAGGAAGATTTGAAGATGCAAAAAAAGCAGGTAACCATTTTTGGAAATACGAAGAATTCTCACTTGCCCGTACTTCACTTCCCCGCCTGATGTTTCCTGAGTCTGATATTCTGAGTGGAATCTGAAAAACAGTGTATAATGGCGCTATGGATAAGAAACAGTTGGTCAAATTCATCTATGAACTTGGGCAATTGAAGCGAATCCGTCACGAAGGATATTCGCTCATCGGTGTTGACCGTCTTGAGACGGTTGCAGAACACAGTTTACGAGCGGCACAGATTGGGTACTTTTTAGCACTTCTTGAAGCGTATCCAAATCCGTTTGAAGTCGTTACAACTCTCGTCTTTCATGATATTGGTGAATGTCGGGTGGGAGATGTGCATAAGGTAGCCAGAAGGTATGTGGATTCGCATGAAGATATGGCGGTGAAAGATCAGACAAAGCGCTTAGGAGAAGCGGGAGCGGAGATTTTTCGGTTGTGGAGAGCAATTGATGAAAAGAAAACACCTCTTGGGATCATCACAAAAGACGCCGATTATCTCGAGATGGCTTTTACTTCAAAGGAACTCCTGGAAAAGGGGTATGAGTTTGCGAAAGACTGGCTTGATAATATAAAAAAAGTACTTAAGACAAAGTCAGCTCATGATCTGTTAATGCAACTTAAAAAAACAAACTCAAACGAGTGGTGGCAGGGATTAAAAAAGATATAAAAAAGGTGGTGCCGGGGAGAGGACTTGAACCTCCACGCCTGTTACGGCACAGGTTCCTAAAACCTGCGTGTATGCCATTTCACCACCCCGGCTTATTTAACTATTATACTTCATAAGTTGCATTCATGGTACACGTCGTTTAATATAAAGTATGAGCTTAAAAGAAGCAATTTTACGATTTGTTGAGTACTGTGATCTTGATCGACAACTTTCGCAAAAAACAGTAAAGATGTACGGGTATTACTTACAGTTTTTTGCGGGATGGACGTTGAACCAACATAACGGCGAAGATATCGATGTTGAGAAAATTGATGACAACATGATCCGTAACTTCAGATTATATCTTTCCCACAACTACAAAAATCCCCACAAAGGGAACCTGACCCGTCAGACACAGAATTATTTTCTTGTTGCATTGCGGTCATTGTTTCGCTATTTAATAAAACAAAAATTTAATGTCCTGTCCCCTGACATGATTGAACTTGGAAAACGGAGGGACAGGAAAATTAATTTTCTGCATGAAGATAAACTGGAGAGACTTTTCAGAAGCGTCGATACGACAGATGAACGGGGGGTTCGTGACAGGGCTATTCTTGAGGTCTTATTTTCAACCGGTCTTCGTGTGTCAGAACTTGCCGGCTTAAACAAGGAACACATAAGCTTTCATACAAATGAGTTTAATGTGATGGGAAAAGGGGGTAAAAACCGCGTCGTATTTCTGACAAAAAACGCAAAAGAATGGCTGCAAAAATATTTAGGGATGAGAAAAGATAATCTTGCTCCCCTATTTATCCATTACTCAGGTCCGAAAGACAAAGAGGAACTCAGTATAGAAAAAGGAAGATTATCAGTCCGGTCCATTGAACGGATGGTAGACAAATACAGGAAAAAATCAGGAATATTGGATAAGATAGGACCACACGCCTTGCGGCACAGTTTTGCGACGGACTTGCTTTCACATGGAGCAGACCTGCGTTCTGTCCAGGCGCTTTTGGGTCATAAAAATATTGCAACCACCCAGATTTATACTCATGTAACTGACGCAGGATTAAGAGAAGTGCATGAGAAGTTTCATTCGGGAAACAAGTAGATTAAATCTCAAAACTCAAAGTTCAAAACTCAAAACTTATTGGACAAAGGGTAATGTGAGAATAAAAGATAAAATTTATAGCAACAACGATGCAGGAAAAAAAAATATCAGAAAAAAAAATTGCATATATCCTCGTGTGGACGGGAATTATGATATTCAGTATCTATTTTTCGGTTTTTACCATTCTCCGTTATCAAAGGCTGGTTGCATCTTATTACGACTTAGGAATCATGCATCAGACCGTTTATAACTCATATCGGGCAATTCAAACATTAGATTTTTCACGTTTTCTGGAGATGACGAATCCGCATGGATTTGAACAGGTGAAGCGCATGGCAGTTCACAATGATATATTTCTGGCGCTTCTTGTCCCGTTTTATTTTATTTATGACGGCCCCGCTACATTATTAATCCTGCAGAGTGTTATAGTCGCGATGGGGGCATATGCAGTTTTCATGCTGACTCTTTTGGTATTTGAAAAACAGAACTCAAAATATCGTGTTGGAGTCTTTTTTGCATTTTTATATCTTTTCTATCCCCCGCTACAAAGAGCTGTAATATATGAGTTTCATGCGGTTACTCTATCAACTGCATTTCTCCTGTTTATGTATTATTTTTGGGTAATACGTAAATAAAAGTTTAGTTTTTTATTTTTTGTATTAAGTCTTACGACGAAAGAACACATGGGTTTGGTGACGAGTTTTTTTGGAGTCTTAGCTCTTACTAAAACAATTAATTTTGACACATTATTTTTTCATAAACAAAAACTGCTTACCTATATTTCAACTTTAAAAAAGAAACGAATAACCGAATGGTACCCGATTTTGATAATAGTAACGAGTTTGGTATGGTTTATTATTTCCATGAAAATCATAATACCGCAAGCAAGACCACAAGGAGGACATTTTGCAATAGATTATTATAATGATCTTGCTCATTTCACAAAATATATATTCCGAAACGA
>CAZYXQ010000091.1:0-4154 GCA_964651235.1 uncultured Gammaproteobacteria bacterium | reverse complement strand
AGCAGTAAAATTTGATTTTAAATACCTTAAAAAGGAGAATCAAAATAAATGCTTTAGCATCAATTGATTGAAAAAACGGCCGATTATGCCGTACAAAGCAAATCCCCAAGCAACACCGATCACACCCCATAAACTTCCAATAAGAACAAAGCCAGGTAATGCAGCCATCCGGAACGCATTTGTAACCGTGGCAAACTGTGGCCGGCCAAGGGAATATATAACAGAAGCGAAGATACCGCCACCAAGACATTGCGCAAAACCAAAAAGAGACATAATCATCACCAGAGGGATAACATTCAACCATTGTCTACCAAGTATAATACGCACCAGAGGATCAGAAAAAGTGAAAATCAAACAAATTGATGGCGTTAAAATAATGGAAGTGATCGACAAGGTTTTGAAATAACCCTCTTGCACACGATTCGCTTCTTTTTGGAATTTCGAATAGATCGGAAGCATCACCTGATCGATAATTCCTGTATAGGTATTAGGAATAAGCAAAACGATTTTTTGCGCCATATAGTAACTCCCCAACGTGGCCGCATCTAACACCTTCCCAATGATAAAAGAGTCCACCTTTCCAGCAGCGTTTCCCATAAGGCGGCCTATAGAAACCCAAATACCAAAAGAAAAAAGACTGCGCATATTCTTCAGGCTGCCAACACTTCTAGGAATGTATTTGGTCAACCAGCAACCGGCTATCAAGCTTACTGCCGAGGATAAAAAGTATCCCCATACAATACTGTACGGTCCATACCCCTTATAGGCAAGACCAATTGCGGTGATATTGTTCAACACTACTGCGATGAATCCAATAATGGAAATTTCTTTGTAACGCAAGTCACGAAGAAGAAGGCAGCGATGAAGGGAAAAAATCCCATTAAATAGATATGAAAGAGCAGCAATTTTTAACAGACCAGATAACACCGGCACATTGAAGAAGGTGGCAAAAAATGATGCTGTAAACCATAAGATGAGTACAATAGATAATGTTAGGAGTACGGTCGCCACAAAAGCGCTATCAATAAGTGATCGATTAATATGTTCTCGTTGAATTAAAGCGACGGACATGCCAAATTCAGAGAATGTCTGCAAAATAGAGATGTTAGCTACCACCAGAGCAACTGCACCAAAATCCGTTTGCAGCAACAAACGTGCTAGTACCATGTTGGCGAGTAAACCGATCCCCTGAGTAGAGGCGGAACTCGTGAACATCCATCCCATTCCGGTAGTAGCCTTCATTGAGTAATTCATATTTTATCTAACAGATCAATACTTGTAAATGGTATAGGCGTAACCGTATAAAATATTTCGCCCTTGTAGTGATAGGATTCATCACCTCGATAATTCCAATATTCTTCATTGATTATAGAAGACACGGTTCCATCCTGTTTACATTTTACTCAAACGCCTGTTTAATCTCATCGATCGTTTTCCCTTCCAAACCCATACGTTTAAGATTCCTGCCATTTTTACGAAAATCGGTATTCAACATTGCATTACCAAGTTCAATAATCATGTTTATGTATGGTGTTGGAACACCGGCGGCGCGGCCCAGTTCGCTGATCGGAACTAATCCAGTCGGAATATCCTCATGTAGATAACGTGTATTCAATGAACGTGGTGCATCAATGGATGCGTACGCACTGTTCCCTTGAAGGGTTTCGTAAAGATTACGTCCCTCAAAACCATAATTATTTTCATGCCAATGTTTAACACTGTTAACTATTACATTATATTTTTCCGCAACCTTTAGACGTTCTTCATCGATCTTTTCTACCAATGCGGCCACACTTGGACTTATCCCGTGATAATAATGCGGGAAAAAAATGTCTCTTGATTCAATCCATCCAGCATTAAGAAGTACTGGTGTCGGATGCAATATTGCGCCAATATTATTCAAACCTGTTTCAAGTGTCGTATCTGCAAGCCTCAAGTTACCGTATATATATTTCAACTGCGGCCACAGAGAGTTTATTCGCTCTTTTGGAATGCCGCTGATGGTATTTTCACGCTTAAATGATAGGATATCGATTATCCCTGGTGAATGAGCGCGACAAGCACAAAACAGTGATTGAGTTTCCATAACAAGCGGCAATGATCGCTTCCCTGTCTCCATAAGCCCCTGTTTAAATTCCAGCACTCCGCCTGTTCGTCCCGGATTCAGTATAACAGCATTCTCTTCCTCAACAAAAGGACTTATCCGCAACGCCATTTCATGATGAACATGCGCAGGCAAGACGATAAATAGCACTTCAACACCCTTGAGTGTAGCTTCTAAATTCGTGGTAATAAGATCCAACTTGACTGTTCCATGACACTGACCTCGCAGCTCTAAAGCGCCGCGGTCACTGATTGCATTCACAGTGCCAGCACTGCGATTCCAAAGACGGACTTCATGCCCCATTCGTTTTAATAAAGCAGCCAAAGCCTGTCCGCCATTTCCTGCACCCAATACTGCATAGATACTCACAATAAAATCAACCTTTCGATAGTAATAAAAAGTTTATTTAAACGAATTTTGACTTTAAAAGCCTGCGTACTGCTGAGCATGACAAGGATAAAACTTTACTGAAGCATGGCCATGGATCTTGCAGGTTAAACGGCTCAATAATTCTTTTATTACTTCTCAAACTGTTAAAATAATCTATCCATGAAAAATTACTATTTTTTCTGAGAGTGATAGAGCCTAGATCCCCCAGTGGATACCACCAATGAATGTTCTTGCCATAAGGACAATTGAAGTCTCTGAGTGGTTCCAAATGATCACCTATAGCTTCCTTATACATGGCCAAGGGCAAATTAATGCTACAAATAAGAGCATGACTATTAGACATTGAAACGCGTCCATTTATTTCCATTAAATAAGCTTTATTGTCGCGAGGATCAAGTTTGAATTCAACATTGGCATATCCGTAATATCCTACTGCTTTAATTAACCTGTTTGAATATTCTATAATAGTTTCCGACCAGGCCGTTTCCATTAGTGTGCAACTTAAAAGTGGCCCTGATGATCGAATTTTGCGGTTAAAAAAGATGCATATTGGTTCTGAATTTTTGTTATATATTCCTATGAAATTTAAAAGGTTTTTTTCTGGACCTGGAATAAATTCCTGAATATTAAAACCATCTGCGAAATCAGCGTATTTCTCATAAGCCTTCTTAATGTCCTCTAGAGATTCAAACACTACACCTTTCACATGATGCTCTTTCAAGAAACTTGACGAATTTTCTGGCTTTAATATCAGAGGGCATCGCATATTTTTAATATCTGTAACGAAACTATCAAATTCACCTCTGCTTTTTACATACACAGATTTTGGCGTTGGCAGTCCAATACTTTCAGCTATCTTGAAAGTAAGGTATTTATGTCTAACATTTCGCACAGTTCGCCACGCAGGAAATGTGGCATGCCAACCTCTTGGCAAATAGTCATAGTTTTTCGAAAGCACATCAAGGTAATCGTCCGAGCCAGCTACAATTAGTACGGCATCACTACCTACTTTTTTCAATCCCCACTGTTCCAAGTACGTAAAAAAATCAATGGTATCTGAAGGCAGTTTTAGCACATCTTTGACATAACGCGATTTTGTTGTAATACCGTTTCCCTCTGCCGATACAACATAAATTGGTATTCCAAAAGGCCCCAGGGCACGAACAACACCATAGGCCGCTATGTGATCGCCGAACAGAATAACCGGAATTTTCTTAATATTCTTTATCTTCACTTTTAGTGGGATAGCAGTATTGGTAAATGAATATTTTTCAAGTTTTGCGAAGCTCTTTCCGCCCTTTCTCTCGCCGGTATAGGTTTTCCGTCATTATCAACAACAGTAACACCACCGTTGAAAAAGCACGTTCGCCAGTTTACTGCATTGGCAAATTCATCCCTTCCTTCCCAAAGATATGGAACAGGTAAAAAACCGGCTGAAAAAATTTTATACAATCCTTCGGCAGAATAAGGTCTGGCAACAGTTTTTTGAATTACATCGAGTATATCATTTACATCATTAAATAGACGTCTGGTACGCTGAAACAATTCTTCATGATTTGTCAAATCGGGGGTTTCACATTTTTGTTTCAGCATACGGTATTTTTGTAATGAAGCTCTCGTTATCTGGATGCTCTCGTTGATAACTTCGGGGGTTGCCAGT
>CAZYXQ010000090.1:0-4161 GCA_964651235.1 uncultured Gammaproteobacteria bacterium | reverse complement strand
AATAAGCTTCGAATATACCTCGGTTATTCTTCCTGAGTGGAAAAGGGCCAGGTTACTAGCACCCACAATAGAAAGATCAGGCTCACGCGAAAGACATATATATACACGGAAAAACGGGTTTTTTTGTGCCAGCAACCTCATTTCATCGAGTAAAAAAACGTCCTTAAAATATGAAAAACCCCAAAAAAGAGAGGTTTTGATCGTATCTAGAGGATGAGATAATAAGAAGCTTCGAATTGGTGCGATACCGGTTCCGGTAGCCATAAAAACTTTCTCGTTTTGTGTTGGTTGGAGTGAAAATACCCCCGCAGGTCCCTCAAACAACACTTCTTGACCGACCACGAGGCGCGAGAGGTAGTCTGAAGCTACACCACTATCAACAAGCCTAATAACCAGGTCAAAACGGTTTTTTTCGTTTGTGGAGCTTGCTATTGAGTAGAGTCTTTTAACAGGGGTTTCAGGGTGGGGGATAATAAGAATAATATATTGACCAGCATTAAAAACAATTTCCTGGGGTGCCTGAATGGAAAAACGGAACAAACATACACTCTCTGTAAGCTTTTCTTTGTTTTCCAGTATGGTTTTATATGTATTCATGCAAATCCTTTAAAACAATGTATTATAAACGAGATCGTTGGCTTATTTCAGCTTCAATAAGTTCTTTTGGGCGGCCGTATTTGAGACGAGAAAGTTGGATGATTGCCTGAGCGATTTTTTCATTTGATTCTCCCTTCAGTTTATTCATATCTTTTGTCATGTCAACCGAAAACGGAGGAACAGGTTCATTTCTCACAATTGTTTTCATATATGAATGAAATCTTTCGACATTTATGAGGTCTGATTCACCAAAAACAGGTTGAAACTCACGCTGTATATATGATGCGTCAGTTACGCCAACCCGGAAAGAGATAAGAGTTCCTACATTACCAAATACGGCATTTTTTACTTCTTCATCCATCTGTCCAATAAACTGATTTGCAACCGTCAAGGCGAGATGGTATTTACGCGCCTCGGAAAGAATTACCGCAAAGTCAGGAGTGGCGAAGTTTTGAAACTCATCAACATAAAGATAAAAGTCTTTTCTTTTTTCTTCGGGAAGTTCTTGTCTGCTCATGGCAGACATAAGAATTTTTGGGATAATAACCAGTCCGAGAAAACTTGAGTTCTCTTCACCTAGTTTTCCCTTTGAAAGATTGATAAGAAGGATCTTTCCCTCATCCATCACTTTTCTGAAATCAAATGCTGATTTAGACTGACCAATAATGTTTCGCATGGTAATATTGGTCACAAATCGTCCAAACTTTGACACAATGTAATCAAGAACCTCACTTTTATGGAAATCAGAAGTTTGAGCTATCTGGTCGGTCCAGTATCTGCGCACCATTGGATCTTGAACCTTAGGAAGGAGCTCTTGAACGTATTTTGGGTCTGTAAGTACGCGGACAATCTCAATAAAAGTTGCACCGGGTTCACACATAATGGTCAACATGGCATTTCTAACCGCATGTTCAAATCGTGGTCCGATAATACCCGTGCGTTGAGGGTCATATAGTTTATACATGAGGTTTATAATTGCGGTGGTGATAAAATGTTTTTGATCCTCTGTCTTTGCCTCAAGTAGATTGAGACCCATTGGTCGCTCGGTGTCTGAGGGGTCAAAATAGATTACGTCTTCAGCTCTTTCGGGTGGAAGATGACGAAGCGTATCATCAATCAAATCTCCATGCGGGTCCATTACACACACCCCATAACCAGCGCGTATATCTTGTTTTATCATTTCCTTCAGAAGTTCACTTTTACCGACACCGGTTTTTCCGATTATATAAGTGTGTCTCATCCGGTCTGCCGGAGCAACATATACGGGTCTTCTAACCCCTCGATAATATCCAAACCCCATAAATGTGCCATTTTCCTGGGGTACCTCCGCAGCAACTGGAGCGGTTTTTGCTTTTAACCACTGGATGTGTGGTGTCTCGATCGTTTTGTTGGGAAAATGAAAGAGCGTTGCCAGTTCATCGGTTGAAAACACAGAAACAGATTTAAAAAAACCCGGTTCAACAACAGGAAAAAAACGATAAATAAAATTTATCATAAAAGCCCCCTTAAACCAAATACGGGGTTTTTTCAAGGAGTTTAAGTCGCTGTTAAATTGTAAAAAAGCCGAAGATATGTTTCTTGCATGGATTCCTGCCACATCTTTTGTTTTTGCCGATACTACGTAACGAATTGTGGTTTCAAAACCAGCACGCGAACACTTATCGTCGATTTTTTCCAACACTTTAGGATCGGTTTTAAACGTTGCCTTTTCAGGGTTTGCTTCATTTTTCTTTGTTGAAGAAACATATGATTTACCCGCCTTTTTCCATCCGGGGGTTGCGGGACGAAGCAAAAACTGAACAATGGCACCTTCACCCTCGCCCATTTTAGAAAGAGCAGAAGTAATAGCGGCAAGAGGATCGGTTGGAAGATCTTTATATGTGCGAATTGGCATATAGGGGAAATCTTTTTGTACAAACGCCCCATAGGCAATTTTTCCATCCTCAGAAAATATATTGGGTTCATCAACCTTCATAATGTCAGCCTGCGGATAGTATCCGTAAATAGTTTTTTCAATAAGGTCGGTTATTTTAGAGGGTACTGAAACATAAAATCGTATATCTGCTTTTCTTCCCACGATTTCAAACGAAACTACATCGTCAATATCCAAGAAGGAAAAAAACCCACCTTTTTTTAACGATGAAAGAGCTGCAAACATTTGTTCTGCAGCATCAATTTTAATTTCATTATCTTTTTGAAGTTTAATTTCAAGAGTAACCATTTCAAGCGACATTTGTTCCCGTTTTTTTAAACGCATATAAACGGACAGGAAATAAACAAAGAGCCATATAAAAATTGCACCAAAAAATGCAAAAGAGAGAGCAAGAAGTAAAGTAATAATACGGTCCGTCAATAATAAAACAGCCGGTTGATCCATAAAAAAATTATATAATAGTATTGAGGGTAATAACAACCAAGATGAAAAAATCAAACACAAAACAAAAACAGTATGCCGGATGGAAAGTTTATACATGGATTCTTATTTTTGTTTTGTTTTTTATTGGTGCAATCAACCTGGTTGGTTCTCAATCGATATCGCCCCTTTATACGGGGGTGGTCAACGAAGAAAAAGGTGCGATTGTATCCTATCTTACACGCATAATGACATTGTCTGAATTTCAAAATGAACTGAACAAATACAAGAACAAATATGGTGAACAGCTGGAGCAGGAAGTATATAAAGAAGAATATGAGAGAGAAAAAAAGAAAAATGAATTAGAACTGCTGGGAACCTATAACCCCCAATCCAGAGATGTTCTTTTTGCCCTATCTCTTTTATATAGGGGTGCGGGGAATGTTCAAAAGGCTCAAACATATAAAGAAGCAGCAGAAGCGATCGATCCCAACATAACAGTTTTTCCGGTAAGGAAATAGATATGCTTAAACAGGCGCATGTGTATATAAAGGGTGATGTGATCGGGGTTGGTTTTAGAGCGTGGACCAAGATTCAGGCAAAAATTAACGGCATAACAGGGTGGGTGAGAAATAATTTTGAAAACGAACATGTTTTCGGGAAAAGTGGGGGGGTTGAGGCTCTTTTACAGGGAGACGAGGGGCGACTTAACAATGTGGTTGAGATTATAAAAAAAGGAAGTCCTGTTTCGCGCGTTGATGATGTTGAGGTATACTGGCAAGAGCCAACTCAAATCTACGAGGTGTTTGAAATGAGGAAATAACAGGGCCCATGGCGTAACGGCTATCGCGCTTCCATGGCATGGAAGAGATTAGGGGTTCAAATCCCCTTGGGTCCACACTCTAACTCGTTTTACCGGCCTCATTAACCTACAAAATATCCCTGGATAAAGTACGCCAATAGAAATATATGAAAGATTAAAAACAGTAGTATTGTGGCGATTTTTATAACAGGGCTTCTTATTTCTCCTAAAAATAGAAAAATGGAAAACGAAAAAAGAGTATAACGGGGTATGGAGGAAAAGGTTCCGGTGAGAGTGGGAAGAAGGATGTTGGCAAAAGAAAATAGATTCAGACCCAATCTTTCATAATTTTTAATTTTAAATTTTCGTACTTCATTGAAATTTCGGGGGACACGTAATTTTTTAATTA
>CAZYXQ010000089.1:0-4162 GCA_964651235.1 uncultured Gammaproteobacteria bacterium | reverse complement strand
ACTTGAATTGAAATTTGTCTTTTTATTTCCCCTTTAAATTCACGCCAACCAAGAGCTTCCAGCGCTCTTAACACCTGATGCTCAAACTCGCTTTCATTGATATTCTCTTTGATTGAGTCTGACAAAAAAAAGCATATTTCTTGCCAGATTTCTACATAGGATTGAGGTTGCATTGAAGACTCCTACGGTTATTTTGCTCTCATATATCAATATTTATACAGTCTGTATAAAACATCAAACATAGACGGTTTCTTTCTGTATATATTGTTTATAGATAGAATAATAATTACATCTATTGATAAATCAAATCAAGATATTAACCTTTATTCATTTGATTTCAATTTCGTTTTATACAATCTGTATGAGTCTCCTCAAGTCTCAATTACTGATTAAAACATACAAGTTAAAATCAAAAGGATAATGCAACATTTCAGGAAGCTACATCTCATGAAAAACCTCAGCCGACGTCATGATTTTCAGCCACTGGGAAATTTCGCACTTTACATCAAACAAATGTTTTTGAAAAGCTGTGACGGCATGAATTACGAATTGAAAGGTGAAACGCTTAAATCAACCGGAGCAAAGTAATCGGCTGTATTGACTTTGTTAGCCTATCCTCAATCCTTATCATCTATCGGCCGCCCTACAAAATAGGGCAGGAAAACATTCGTAATTGAAGGAGGATCATTAATGTCGGTATTTTCTATCTTCAAATTAGTGTAATTCCGTGCTGCCACAATCAAACAATGATGTAGAAATTGCATGAGTAATTTAGTAGTATTTAAGACCTCTGTAAAAAGAGTATCAAAGGCCTCGGATGCATTCGACTTACCAGTATACTCAAGAATAATTTTCAGACGAATAAACTCCGATATATAAAATAAATTGTTGCCTTGAAACTCCGACATGTAAAACTCTGGGATATTATCATCTAGCATTTGATTTACACTGTCTCGTATTTCACCCATGTCATAATGAAATGCAAGCTTATTCCTAATATTTTTAATTAGAGTTCCTCTCCCAAAACATGATTTTAATTTACTTAAACATTCCTTCGCTTCATTAGATAGTAATTGCTCATAACTTTCTGATAATTTTGTTTGGAAATATGCTTTTCGGAGAAATATCCAGCATTCCCAAAGTTTTCCTGTCAATATACTTAAAACGAAAAGCGTTTGAGAATTTTGTGCTTTTGTTTCAATAGGATTATCTACTTTTTTATTTGAAACAATCAGTAATTTATTCAGTATATTTATATCATTTAAAGCTGAACCGGCTTGAATGAAAAATAAAACCTCTTCTTGAGGTAGAGATTTAAGCTCGTCTTTATCAATTGTGACTTTGTAAATCTTCATTGGGTATCAATATCAATATATTCTTTTGGTTAACAATAATATGTTTTGGTCGACTTCTTCTGAACTTTTTGGTTGCAATCTTAATCTATTTGCATCTTAAAGAAAAGGGAATAATCCTTCAAAAACAAATAGGTCGAGATAACGGCGTTTGGCATTTCGCTATAATAAAGACCAAAAACTAAGTCGGCATATCATCGAATATTTGTTCTTTCTAAAAAACCGACATTAATGAATACTGATTAAAGCAAAGCATATCATATAAAATTATCTACCGCTCACTAACAGGAAGTACAACTCAGAAAAAGCCTTAACCGACGTCATGATTTTCAGCCACTGGCAAATCTTGCACCTTCCATCTACAAGTCCTCGGTGGTGCATATACATCTGGAGTAAGGATTACCAGTTGAACCAAAGTGTCTGAGAGTGATTCCGAATCCGTGGTATTGCACCATATGCTTGCCTTGGTTCGGAATGTGCGAACACATCGCGGCCAGCCATTCCATCGCCGGGAACAGGGAAGATGATGAAGACCATGCAGTAGCAATAATGTTTAACATCTAAGCCGCAGAATATGTTAAGAATAAAAGTAAGGGGGGATATTGTCATGGAGGAATACGAAAAGGAAGCAGCAAGAGCCACAAAAGAAATTGAAGAGAGTAGAAAGGCAAAAGCTAAACGTACAGGACAGAAGCCAGTAAGCGAAGAAGAACTCGCAGAGCTAAAAAGAAAAGTGGATGAAGCCGAGCAAAGATTAGCAGAACACATGAGAAAGGTTGAAGAGGAAGACCCAGAGTATGCCATTGATATGTTAATAAAGCATGAAACTGAAAAGAATAGCAAATGGTGGAGAAAATTATGGAGAGTGTTTAGAATCATCTTCCACACATAAAAAGAGCGGCTAACCAATAACCGCCCCTGGGTACCGATAAGGGTAACCATTGCGCATTGAAGTCTCGCACCCCTTTAATAGAGAGAGTGTTAACACTTTCAGGAAGTTAGCAACACTGAATTTTCTTCTATTATCAGACCATCATAGAACAGCTTTTATATTTTTTAAAATTTCCAGAGAGTGACTTTTATATATAGAATTAACTCTTCGACGATGGGGGTGGGTCTACCGGTTAAGAATTCTTTTTTTTATGGCGAATACAGATACAGTACCCCTACCGATGATTTAACCGGGGGGTGTATTTTAAAATCAAGTCACCCCCCTCCCCTTGGCAATAAGCATTCTTTTTCCCTAGGCTGATAGCGAAGAAAGAATACCCATTATTTGCGCTGTAGCGAGTATATATGGTCGCTACCGCAATTAATTTTCATGGGTAATGGTAAGCCAAGGGAAAGAAGATATTTCCCCCTATAACGTAATAGTTATTATCTAACAGAGATTACGTGGATAAATGCAGCCTTGTATTTAGAATATGAAAGATTACACCGAGCGTTATTCTGCGAAGGTAGCCGTAGGTTGGCTAAAAGGCAGCGCAGCGGAGCCGTCGGGGCGAGCTAGCGCAAGCTGCCGCCAACCGTTAAACGGCGTAGCTGGAGCGGAAATAACGCGGCACAGCCATCATAATCATTTAAAATACTATCTTGTACGTTTTAAAAGAATCATGATATTTTTAATAATTATGGCTGTAAAAATATATTCTCCTTGATTCCGCCTGTATCCCATGGAGGTAGAAATGAAAGTAAGAGCTTTAGATTTAGATTTTGCTAAAGACATTAAAATAAAAAAGAAATTCTTGGAAGACCTGTGTAAATATACAGACATTGATCTGAAGCTTATACGCAGGGCTATTCACCATAAGACATCGCCGCCACATGAATGTCATGAGGTATTTTTAAATACTCCAAAGATTATAGAGTTGAAGAACAATAATTCTGTTGAGTACAAGCAAGTCATAAGTACGAGAAAGGCCTTAACAACATTAATTGAAAGTTCTATCATCACACAAAAAGAGAAAGATTACATAAAATCAATAAAACAGCGAATTATCCAATACTACGAAATAGACCTAACTGACAAAAGTGCATTAATGGATATATTTAGGTCTGCGACGGTCGTAAAAGGGATTGAAGATTATAAAGACTATCCCGATTGTGGTTTCGGTTGGGAAATTGACGCATATCTCGATACAGAGCAGCAGTGTGAAGGTAAACTGATTAATATGCTTTTTGAGTACATTATGAAGTATGCTGAAAAGATAAATAATATGATAGGTCGACAAAAGGACTACAAACAAAAAGATGTATTTGAACTTATTGCAGAAATTCTTAACTTACGCGTGGCAGGAGAATACAATTACGAAAAAATCAGAACAATTCATAAAAATTTCCAAACAGTGAAGTATTAATCAAGAAAATCCCAATAATCTCAGTAATGTGTAAAATTTCCATTACGTAATACTTTCTTTACCCCAAATCCCTCAAAACAACCAAAATGATTTAATCTAAGGCCGCGTTTTCGAAAACTGCGGTTTTTTTATTTTAAGGGAAAGGAAAGTTAGTAATGAACATTAAAAACAAAAAAATTCAACATCTCGATATCCATCGGGATGTTAAAAAGGAGCAAATATGTCAGAAATAAATAACATAAATTATAATGAAGGGGACTTAGGGGATGTAGGGGACTGTGTAGTAAATAAATTAATGCCAGTTGTACCTTACCCAGTGGAAATTTTTCCACAAATATTTCAGAAATTAATTAAGGAAGCTTCTAATTCTCTGAATGTTGAACAGGAAGTTGTAGCAGGTAGCATTCTTACTATAACAAGTAGCGCCATAGGTAACACCATAAGAATATCACC
>CAZYXQ010000088.1:0-4204 GCA_964651235.1 uncultured Gammaproteobacteria bacterium | reverse complement strand
CGTCCATATACTTCGAATCGTTCAAAGAATGAAAAATTTGTCGGTTTTTGATTTGGATGGTTATGTGCAGTTTGTTGTTATCCTGTTAAATTGCTGTACCCACCGGAGGTTAGAAACCCTTACAAGTCAGTTGAACCTGGAAAGAAACAACGAAATTTCGAGGAAGAAGAGGGAAAAACCGAAATAATAATGATAAATCTCTCTCTCAATTCCCAGAATCCAAAGCTGAATTCTTCATTGAACCTCTTGCATCAAAATATGTTTATAAAAGAACTGGAAAAAGGGAAACCCATGGCAAAGTTCCTGGATGCATCGACAACAAATGCAATGATTATCGATATTATAAAAAATGCAAAGGAATTTCTTTTCCTTGTAAGCCCCTACATAAAGTTGACAACGCAATACAAGAATTATCTCCAGGGATTATCATCGAAGAACCTCGATCTGTTCCTCATTTATCGATCTGACAGTAAACTCGATCTCGATGATGAAAAATTTCTTCTCGGAAACAGGACGATTCAGGTCAGTACCTGTGAAAATTTACATGCAAAATGTTACTTCAATGAACAGAGAGGTATCATCACCTCGTTGAATCTTTACGAACACTCCCAGGTAAACAACTGGGAGATGGGGGTATTATTCGATAAGAATGAGGATGTCTCCCTCTACGAAGGTGCATTCAACGAGCTCAAGCTCATTCTCCAGGCAAGCAAGAGTAAATCGCTTGCAGCACAAATCCCCCAAACGCGAAAAGCGAGATATATCCCTGAAAAGAAGGGATTTTTGGATAAAATAATCGATGCTACACTTGGCCCTCAATTTGGTTACTGCATCCGATGTGGAAAAGAGATAGAACACAATCCGAATAGGCCACTCTGTCCTTCCTGCTATCCCTCGTGGAGCAAGCATGCAAATCCATCATACAAAGAACGATACTGCCATCACTGTGGGAAGCAACGGCAGACCTCCTATGAAAAACCAATCTGTTACGAATGTTTCAAGGCAGAGTATCAGTATCTGGAATGAATTCCAGAAGGATGGATTCAAAGATACTATCAGAGAGATTTGATCAAAAGGTATTAAGCGGATTTGTTCAATCTGGGGATGTGGTATAGGATTATAATTTTTTTTAACGCCATCATGTTCGCCAACCGCATGAGTGATATCACCTGTACATGCCATAACATCGCTATCGCCTCTGGAGGAACAGCGGTATGTGGCTTGTCTATTGGAGCATACCTCATTGCGATGCCTTATTCACGAATAAAAAGATACGAACGATGTCAATCCGATCAGATTTAATGTTAAAATTTTCTTGTTACTATCCATTTTGATCGCTCAATGGTAAATTTTGTGATATCCCCCTTACCCTCCCAATAGTAAATCGGACACTGTAGGAAGGGAGCAGGAATAGTATCAGGAGAATTTGGAGTAAGGATGATATTGAAATTTTTATTGAGGATTACACGACGATTATCAATATTTCCAAAATAATATTCACGGGTTGTTTTCTGAAATTGACCAACTGTTGGATCAACCGGAATCCAACCGAAAGGCTCGATATATACTTCACCCCACACATGGGTTTGATCAATTCCAGAGAGAGCCCAATAGCCAACAATTGGTCGTGATGGAATACCCTTGGAACGGCACAGGGCAACAAATAACGCGGTATAATCACCACATTCTCCTTTCCCCGTCTCCATAAAAGATTTAGCTCCAAGGAGCCCTTTTCCAGTACGTTCGTAGTGGTATGAATCAATGATATAATCGTAGAATTTATGTGCAATCTGATAGGGATTCGTTTCTGTACCCGCCACCTGATTGGCAAGCTGAATTATCTCTGGATCATCTGCTTCAATAAACCGTTCAGATCGGGTATATAATTTGTAATCAGGATTTTCAGTATTATAGGGTTGTATATCGTCAGGATTTATGATCACCGTTGTCTCATATGCGGTGAAGGTGAATCTTGTGATGAAAGATATGCTTTCCCCGATGTTCGGGACTTTTTTCATCTCCCAATAGTATATCCCATTTCCAATCTGATCCATGGACTCCTTTGTTGGGAGGGGTGAAATTTCTTCAACATTGATATCTTTTTGAGTATCCCATTCCACGGGTCTAAATTGGTATATTTTGACTTTTTCGGGTTGAGCTCCTGTATTGAAGAGTCGCACTACGTATAAAACCTCATATTTTTGTGGGTTCTGGTATCGAATCGCATTTGCAATATTTACGGTCGACCTTGGAACGGGCGTTTGAGTCGGTTGTGTGACTATATTCTTAGATGAGGATACGGGATTTATAGGAGGAATTGTTGTGGAGGGAACAATGAGAGGGGATGTGGACAGAGGTGATTCTATTGAATTTGTTGAAGGTGGGGGAACCAGGAATTGGTAAACGAAAAAAATACCGATAACGCACAATATTCCGATGAAAGTGTATAGGAACGTTGTCTTCTCTTTTGATGAGTCGTAGGCTGAATGAAAACCTGATCGATTATATCTCATCCAGCATCGAATGTGGAGATTCCCCCTCCAATCACGGTTATAGAGCACTTTATAGGAAATGGAATCTTCGTTGTAAACCTTTACCAGTTTAGTTTTTATGTGAAAATATTGAGGATTCCATTCTTTTTTTAGCCATTCAGGAAGGTCAATGAAACGAATAGGTTTCCACATTTAATACTTCGAGGAGTGCTTTTAAGTAGACTACGATAAGAATTATCGAATGAATGTTCACTATTAGAATGAGGAGCTATTCTTTGGATTACTGTTAAGATCCAATAATCCCCGAATCGTCTCTTCATTCTCTTTCGCCAGTCTCTTCATGATCCTCCCCTTATAATCCAACATTTGAATAGATCGTGCAAAAATGTGGACAGCCCGATCGGTTTTCTTCTCTTTCTCCAGTTTGTCCAAGACAATGAAATGTCCACGTTTTTTTCAATTCATCTTGTGCAGAGTTTTTATTTAATACGACCACGGGATAGAAAATAATTAAAATTTCAGTATTATTTTTCCTGGCTTTATCCAACCTTTATTCGAAGACAAATCAGATAAGGATTAAAATATTAAAAAATAAAAATATACACTATCAAAATCTGATTGTGATAAAATGACTGGAACAAATGGGATTGAGGCTAAAGAGGCAACCCTGGGTTATATTTTTAGTTCCAATTTTTTATTTGAGATTCCTATCTATCAACGCCCCTTTATTTGGGATACTGAAAAATTCCAACAATTATTTGATGATATCTCAGATGCCAAGGCTAGCGGAGAACAACAATATTTTTTGGGCTCAATTCTATTGCAGGAACTAAAATCACCTATCTACCAAGTGGTTGATGGACAACAACGACTCACTGCATTATCATTGTTATTTGCCAGTATTCGGGATATGACGTCGAATGAAGATTTAAAAATCCAAGCACAATCATACATCTATCAACAAAAAGACCAATTTAAACGGATACCTGAACAAATGCGAGTCAAGCCTTGGGAAGACCTCGTGGATATTTTCCGAAAATATATTTACACCCAGGGAGGAACCAAATTATTTCTCGAAGAATTCCAGCAAAAAGCGATAAAATATCAAGATGATCAGGATCCGATATATCACATTTACGAGTCATTGGAAACGTACAAAAATTCTTTAGCTGGTTTAGAATCGATTGAGGATTTTATCACCTATGTTTTGACAAATACCTATCTTGTTTATATCAAAACCTCAACCCAAGCCTCCGCTTTTCGTTTATTTAGTGTGCTAAATTCACGAGGAGAGCCACTGAACACATCCGATTTATTAAAAAGTGAGAATCTTGGTGAAATTAAGGATACACTTGAACGTGAAAAATATGCTAAAACGTGGCGAGAAATTGAGGATAATTTAGGACGCGAAGAGTTAGAAAATCTCATTATTTTCATTCGGACGATGAAAATTCAAGAAAAAGCAAAGGTTAGTATTTACGAAGAGTATCAAAACAATATATTCAAACCAAAAATTGTCAAAAAAGGAACTGAATTTATTTCCCTTTTAAAGGATGTAGCAACTATCTATAATGATAAAATATTAGAAGGATCGATAAATTCGGACTCACAGGAAAAAATTAATAAATATTTTACAATTGTAAATCTGATGAACAAATACCTCCCCTTTTCAGATTGGAAGCCCCCACTGATGTATTTTTATCAAATATATA
>CAZYXQ010000087.1:0-4282 GCA_964651235.1 uncultured Gammaproteobacteria bacterium | reverse complement strand
CGGGGTTTTATTTTCGGAAGCTTCGCAGCGGCATGTAAGATCGGTTTTTTTATTAATGCGCTTTAATAATGATTGTGAACCGCTTTCAATACCAAAACTTAATTCATAAAAACCGGCTTTTTTCATGTAATACAGGAGCTTTTCATCAACCATGTCCACACGCGTAGTACCGTAAAATGCAACTTTAACCTTACTCTTAATAATTCGTTTGCAGAAATCGATGACTTCCTTTCTATTACCTGTCAACGTATCATCTTGAAAAACAAAGTGTTTAGCTTGATATTCTTTTATAAGTAACTCTACTTCCTGTGAAACGTTTTTTCCTGTTCTAGATCTATAACCTTTCCATATACGCCAACTCGAACAAAAGGTGCAGGTACCCATACATCCACGAGAAAAAATCAAGGGGAATCGTATTTCAGTTGAGAGATTAATTCCATTTACAATACCTTCACCTCTCGGAGGATATTTTAAAACAGGTACAAGATCCCAAGCAGGATAGGGAAGTTTATCGATGTTTTGAATCATGGGTCTTTCCCTATTGGCCTGAATCTTGGTATTGTTTCTCCATACAAGACCTTTGATATGTTTTAAGGGTATGCCTGATACAAGTTCCCAAAGCGTAATTTCTCCCTCTCCCCGTATAACGTAATCAACGAAAGGATATGATTCCATAATTTGTCTCCACATGATGGTAGAGTGAACATTACCAAAAACTGTTTTTATACCCGGTAGTACCATTTTAGCTGTTTTTGCGATATTAAGTCCATAGTGCCGCCCCGGTGTAAGAATCGATACCCCGAAAAGATCAGGGACAAACTCCTTTAAAGTACGGACAATTTCCCATTCACCTTGAATTGCTCCGTCAATTACTTTTACCTCAATACTTTTTGACTGAGATCGAAGATATGAGGCAAGATACAAAATACCAAGTGGAGAAGGTTTATAACCTCCTTGATCTATTTTTGGAGGATTGACAAGTAATATTTTACGGTATCTCATCGCTCTATTGTATCACGATATATGTATATTAAATCTGGTATTATCAATATATGGATCGAATTAACTTTACTCCACTAGGTATTCAGTCTTCTGTTCAAAAAAAACCTACGTATCAGTATAAAATTACAATTATATTTTCAGTATTATTCATTATTGCGATTACACTGTTTTTTATCCAATACTCCAAAATCAAAAAAAAATACAATTTACTTGATGACACGTTCATTAACAGTATAACTAACCTATATAAAAATAAAGTTCGTTCCGATATATCAGGCAAACCTACTCATACGCCAACTAGTGTGCCGATTCCGACTGGTTCATCTACATGGGTGTATCAGACCGATGCTAACTGTAATGTAAAGATACCTATTCCACCGAGAATTCCACCTTATTATATCGACCCTTCAACACAAACGACTGAGTTTGAAAATCAGGGATCAATTTGGTATTTTGAAACACAACTTAATTCATTATATTTCTTTACGCATCACATGAAGGTGGGATTAAAACAATTTACAAGTACACCTACCGAAGATTCAGCTGCAGTACATGTATATTGTACCGATAAAAAACTTTTTCAAAATGAGGTTGAAATGGCAAAAGCAATTCAGTATGAATTACAAAAAACTGAGAAAGAAAATATTCATGTTACATTAAGTGAACGACGAGGGGAGGATAATACTATGATGACTGTGGCTCGATTTAGTAATGGTAAAAAATATTACTTATTAACAAAAAACGATCGTAATTATCTTATTATGAAAGAAACTAAAATTGAAATTAAAAGAACAACTGACAGTCTTGATGAGGTATTTGACAGGATAGTATTCTAAAAGTGAGCCACCCGAGACTCGAACTCGGAACCAACTCCTTAAGAGGGAGGCGCTCTACCAGTTGAGCTAGTGGCCCAAATTGTGCCTTTGGAGGGAATTGAACCCCCATCACTGGTTCCGAAGACCAGTGCTCTATCCGTTGAGCTACAAAGGCTTTCAATTCCGCTAAGCATTTTAGGCCAGTCTATATTATACTATACAAATGAACCCCATTCTTTATCTTTTTCTTCTCATTCTTGAGCTTATCACATTAATTGCAATATCAATTTATTCTGTTGGACTCCTTTATTCTTCACTTATGGGAGCACCATTTGTTCCTACTTCTAAAAAAAGAATAAGCGAAATATTTAAAAAAGCGAAACTTAAAAAAGGAGAGGTGTTTATAGAACTGGGAAGCGGTGATGGGCGTTTAATCATTTATGCCGCAAAACAGTATCAAGTTCATGCAATAGGAATCGAGATTAATCCATTACTCGTATTCGTATCAAGATTATACGCATCACTCGCAAAGGTACATGTGACTTTTAAACGTGAAAATGTATTAAGTACAAACCTTAAACAAGCAAACGTAGTATATCTGTTTCTCATGCCCAATACCATCTCTAAGCTTATGATCAAATTCAATGCTGAATTAAAACCAAACACCCAAATTATTTCACACGGTTTCAAACTTCCAGGTTGGGATAAAAAACTTACAAATACACTTTCAGGAGAACCTTTTTCAACCTATTATTATCACGCGTGATATTTCAGTTTAATACCTGATATCATTACATATATGCTTAAAAAAGCAATATATTTATTGCTCTTATATTTATTCTTGGTAATATCTAGCATCATAGTTGCTCATACCATAATGAAACGTCATAGAAATATTATGTATTACCGAGCTATTATGAATGATCTAACCGAAATTGCATCGTCAATAAACATATCTTTTACCGACCTGGCAAGTAGAGAAACAATATTAAAAGAATTTAAAACCAATGATATTCGTGTAGCTAATTTAAAATATTTTTTTCGTAAGTATAATTCTGTACTATATGATTATGCGGAAGTATTTATTACTGCTGCAGATAAGTATCAATTTGATTATAGGTTATTACCGGCAATAGCTATGCAGGAATCTAATTTATGCAAATATATATACGAAGGATCTCATAATTGTTGGGGGTGGGGTATTTATGGAGGTAAGGTTACTCGTTTTGCATCATATGAAGAAGCTATCGAAACTATTAGTAAAGGAATTAAACTTTATTATATTGACAAGGGATTGACTACTCCAGAAGAAATTATGAGAAAATATACTCCTCCTTCGGATGGAAGTTGGGCCTATGGAGTAAATACCTTTCTGAAAATAATTGAATAAGTTATTGAACACTACGCGCAGTAGACAACTCTTGGGATAGGGAATATTGTGTACCACTTTTTTTCGAACGTGCTGCAAACAAAGATCCTCTTTTCTTTTTTTTAGACATGAGTGCCTGCATCCAGGTTTTTGATTCTCCTATTTTCTCTCTCATTATCTGTAGGGCCCGTAATACTATTTCAAGAAATCTTACATGATAAATTCCCGGTTTTTCAGGTAGTGAATCAATGGCAATTTTTTCAATATCTTTTACTTCTTGTAATAACGATTTGTCGGCTTTTTTCAAATACTCTATTTCCTTTCTGATCTGCTCTACTAGTGTCTTTATTTCACGTTTTACCAGTACTGACTCATGGTATTCATTATAATTAAATATATTTGCCTCTTTTTTTGCTTTACCGGGTTTATGTTGTTCTTTTCCTTGCTGGGCACTAAGTGTTTCAGAGTTGTCTTCAGATTGTTCATATCCACCAAAAAATTGATCCAGCATACCTGCTCCTAAGTCTTTCATTGATGAGGCTGCATTTCTCACGGTAGAGGAACCAAAGTCTTTGAGTGACTCTACAGGATTTGCTTTAGTTTGGCCTTGATTTTGCTTTACTATAGGCTTATTTACCATAGCCTAATTATACTACAGGCTAATTAGATAGTCAAGAGTTTTTTGTTTCCGTAGAACAGAGGCATAAAAGTATGAATTTGCCTTGGCTGCTTCTTTTTCCTTTTCGTTTTTTAATTTTGCAAAGAGTAAATCAAGATCTTTTTGTTCTACTTTAATATTCTCTTTATCCGCAAGTTCCAAGAGAATAAACTCTAGTTTATACATGTCTGTAATTTCTTTGGTATATTGTTCTTTTAATTTATCCATCGTCAACCCTTTTGATTGCAAATAGCTTTCCACAGTGAGTCCGATTTTTTGGACATCATCAACCAAAGCAGTTAGTTTCCTATTCAGTTCAGATTCAATAAGAAGGGGTGGAATTTCACACGTTACTTCAGTCAATAAAAGACTCAAAACTGAATTCAGAATTTTGTCGTTTTTTGCTTGGAGGTCTTCTTTTTTATTCGGTTCTTTTCC
>CAZYXQ010000086.1:0-4300 GCA_964651235.1 uncultured Gammaproteobacteria bacterium | reverse complement strand
TCACGATTTATTCAACTTCTTGAATATCTTTTCTCTTTATTGCTTCTGGCAACGGTAGTTGTCTCTTTATATGCAAGTATTCATCAATTTGTATTTGCAGATTGGAACGTAAATCAAACTTTTTATGATCTTATCTATCGGGTTCTGCTCTTGGTAATTGGACTTGAACTTGCACGTCTTCTTATTACTCACAGTCTCACTGCAGTCATAGAACTTATTGCCTTTGTAATTGCCAGAAAAACTCTTAAACCTGATATCGATTCTATTGATATAATTCTTATTGTTTCTTCTTTTTTACTCCTTGTGGTAGCCCGTTTTATCATGCAATATCAAAAAAAAGAAGCTATACTTAAATCAAATGGAACAAAAAAAGGAACATAAAGAAATATATTCATACATCATCCGTCAAACAACATTCTTTTTAGTTTTACGAATTGTGATTTCTGAGATTTTGATAATGGCTTTGCATTTTGGATTCAGAATCCTACTTGATCAAATCGCATCTCTTTTTTCTTTTCAAATCACATACCAGATACTGACAGCTGAAGTCTTCCTGATACAGGTCTTGAACCTCCTGTTGCTTCTCACAGTAATTCTATCCTGGACAAATGAAACATATACTCTTAACCCAAAAGAAGTTATTATAAAAAAAGGTATTTTTTCAAGCAGGTCGGTTACCTATGAATTGGCGAATTTACAATCAATGACAATCAATCAGACATTTATCGGTAAATTGTTCAACTACGGGTCAATTAAATTATTTAATCCGGTACTCCGTGAGGAGGTATACCTTCTTAACATTCCCAATCCTTATGTATATGGAGATATTATTCAGCAACATCAACCTGAGATAACTCCTCTTATCAGAAAACAAAAAGGATAACGTTTTATCTATGAATATACCCCAAGTTTCACCTGATCAGGTCTATGAGAGTATTACTTCGCGAAATTCAGACATTGTAATTCTTGACGTACGGACACCTCAAGAATATGAAAAAGGGAAAATTCAGGGAAGCATTAATCTCCCGATTAACGAAATAGAAGCAAGAATAGAACAAATAGTCCCAGATAAAATAACTACGATTTATGTTTATTGTGTCAGCGCATCAAGAAGTGACCAAGGAGTCCAAAAACTCTTACTGTTGGGTTATACAAATTCGTTCAGTATGACAAATGGATTATTGATGTGGAGATATAAAAAATATCCTCTTGTTTGACTTATATCACCTATTCCTCATTCTTCCTTTCCCTTTTCCAGTTCCATTCCCATAAAATATTCCCGTATTTTCATCAAATATCCGTACTCCATATGCAACAAATTCCTGATTCTCCCAAACTCCTACTATTTTTACCCTATCTTTCACCTCGGGTATTCCTGATGGATAATGTGTGGAATCTGTAGTTATTACGCTTACTTTCCCTTTTTCTTCTGTTTCAATTTTTATCTTATTATTTTCTATACTTACCACTGTACCCCACACTATGTTATTACCCATTTTGTTAATTTTTAAATATGTATCACTTTGTTGATACATCCTTCTTCCCATTGGTTGGGAGGAAAAAATCAAAGCAGTAATTGAAATAAAAATAAAGATCAAAACCAAAATTAAAATAAATGGTTTTTTATATGAAAAATCATATTTTCTCAATATTAAAATCAGCATCCCGAATATCAAGATAAATAATAATGGCAACACATAAGGAAATGATCTGATATATGAACCTATTCCCATCTCTCCATAAATTCCTGAAAGCAGATCATTATTAAGATACATCCAATAAAAAATAAAGCCAATTATGAAAATAAGTCCTCCCATAAGGAAAAGGGCCATTCCCTTGATACCCCATCTTTCAGTCAAGACCGAGGTTCGCGTTCTCATCTTAATATCTCCTTTTTCTATTGCCTTTTTTATCCGTTCAGCTATGTTTTTTTTCATTGCAAAGTTTTTCAACTTGTAATTTTGCTCTGTGTATTAGTACACCCACTGCCCGCACAGGAATTCTTAAAATATCGCTAATATCTTCATAGGTTTTTTCTTCGTAGATAAAAAGCACTAAAGGTTCACGATATTTGATGTGCAAATTATCTATACACTTTTTCAAATTATGTCTGAGTTCTTCCCCATACAGACGTTCTTCCGTTTCATCACTTCTTCCAAAGGAAAACATATCACTTACCGCAACCATCTTTTGAATAAAACTGCTTGACATTGTATTAATCGTTTCATTGTGGGCTATTCTATATATCCAACTGGAAAATTTAAGTGACGAATCAAAAACCCGAAGATTTTTATATGCTTTGATGAAAACATTCTGCACAATATCATCAACTTCTTCTCTTCGATTGATGAGTCTCATGACATACGCCTCTAATTTCTTTTCATAACGCTTAACCAAATGATAGTAAAGATCTGTTTTCCCTTTAAGTATCATCTGGACAATATATTCATCACTTTCTTTATGCATGTTACAAAAATAACTTTGCGTAATTATACCTTTTTAACGCATTATTAACTTCTTTTAAAAGTAATACATTTCAAAAACAGATTTATTTCATCAATTGCAAATAAAATCGTATTCATATATCATAAGCGTTATGAAAACACTCTTCGTAGATCAAAACGATTGTATCAGCTGCGGTCTCTGTTCTAGTATCTCACCTGACATTTTTGAACAGCAGGAAAACGGTAAAGCACGAGTAAAAAAATCATATAAACAGACAGGAAATAATAAACACGCAAAAAATGCAATCGATTCATGTCCTGTAGGAGCAATCAAAGAAAAATAACCAATACTCATGAAAGTAGTCTTAACTCGACCACGGTACCATACTCATCTGGTAACCCCCCCACTTGGAATCGGATACCTTTCGTCCTATTTGAACAAAAAAGGGATAAACTGCACCATAATTGACGGACTAAATAGAGATCTCAGCAACAAGGAAATTGTCCGATTATCAAAAGATGCGGATGTGGTTGGGATATCGGTACTTTCTTATTATTTTATTGAGGCGGTTGACCTTTCTAAAAAACTTAAAAAAGCCGGTAAAATAGTTGTAATCGGCGGACCACACGCTTCCACTTTACCTCTGGATACATTAAAAAAAACAGGTGCTGATTATGTCGTTATTGGTGAGGGAGAACAGGTATTATTCAAGCTAATATCACAAATTAAATCGGGAAAGAAAAAAAAGGATATACGAATGGATGGCATTATTAGTACTCACTATAAAAAAGCAGTTTTTGCACCTTTTATTGAAGATCTCTCTATACTCCCTATGCCGGACTGGGAACAAATGGACCCCAGAACTTATAAAAAAGCACCACATGGAGGTCTTGTCACTAACTTTCCGGTTGCCCCGATTCTAACCAGTCGTGGTTGTCCATATGAATGCAAGTTTTGCGCTTCTCCTCACCTTTGGAAAAGAAAAATACGATATAGAAACCCGGATGATGTTGTTGCCGAAATAGAGTATTTGGTTAACACAATGGGAGTAAAAGAAATTCATTTTGAAGATGATAATTTTACGTTAAAAAGAGCACATGCAGAGCAGGTTTGCAGAAATATTATCAAAAAAAAAATACGTTTCGCCTGGTGCACTCCAAACGGTATCCGAGCAGATAAGGTAGATAAAAAACTCCTGACCCTCATGAAATCTTCTGGGTGTTATTTGGTTGCATTTGGGATTGAATCAGGTAACAAACAAATTCTTCAAAATATTCTAAAACATGAAGATCTTCAAACTATTCGACAAGCCGTTGAAATGGCACATAAGGTAGGTCTTTACACGCAAGGATTTTTTATATTTGGTCTTCCGGGTGAAACAAAAGAAACTATTAGGGAAACCATTGATTTAGCAAAATCTTTGCCGCTTGATAAGGCTCAATTTTTGTTACTCGATATTATACCCGGTTCAGCGCTATGGCAAGAACTAAAATTTGCGAAAAAAGTAAATTGGCGCATTGATTCGTTTCATGAAATAGCTTGGCTTCCACCTACTGTTGATCGAACAATTCTTGCTTCCGCTCAATCAACTGCTTTTAGAGAATTTTTTTTAAGACCAAAACAATTACTGACTTTTATCAGATTTTTCAAATTATCGCAACTTTCATTTGTTATTCAAAGAATCCGGGATTTTAAAATATTAAAGATATAAATAGGAACCGTTAATCATGTTTTACTTATTAAGTTCTATTTTCCTTATCTGTCTTCATATTTTTCTTTCCCATACATCACCGATAAATATATTTCCGGAACTTTTCGTTTATCCGTGGCTTATCTCAAAAGGACTCGTTCCTTA
>CAZYXQ010000085.1:0-4329 GCA_964651235.1 uncultured Gammaproteobacteria bacterium | reverse complement strand
CATTTCATTAAAAAATTGTAAATCTAGGATTGTATCTTATAACCAGAAAATATATTGACCAGAAAATTTTATTGATAAGTTCTTTTTATTGTATTTCTGCCATGTTACATTTTTTTACAAAAATATTATTACCAATTACTGGAGGAATATTTAAAATACTTTATTTTTGTAAAGGAAAGCGACGGACAGCATCATCCTTTTCATCGGTTATCCTCACTTTACGTTGACTGTTTACCTATCGCTTTGTAGATGTTATCTGCCTTTCCATCCGTAACAACTATTATGTTTACGCCGATTCAATCCCGCATTTGTCAGGATAAACGAATTAATTACGAGATGTCCTCGGCCGCCTATACCTTAATACTATAGAAAAATAAATTTCTCTATATATGGTGTTTTTATAATCATTTGTAATATTTAATAAAATTGTGGCGCATCGGAATTTAACAAATTAAATGTAATCGAATTGGTGTATTACATAACACAATAATTATCTTGCGCGGTGTTTTATGCCGACAGCACTGTCGTCGTCTGCAATATTCACGCTGATCCATATAAACAATGTTTGGCAGCATGTTTATTCAAATATAAATGGATTACGATGAAACTTACGAATTGTATTCTTAATATTGATATGGTCGCAATGCTTCCACCTGTGAGAACCTCTCCTCGCCCAGATTGGCAACTGGCACATGACAATAAAGTTATTCCGGAAAATGTTTATAGATTTTATTGCTGTTGCGATTATTTTTCATTGGATAAAACTCCGAAGTTTTTTGATGACAAGGATAGGTTTCTGTTTTCATTTTTACATAACACCCTTGAAGGAATCCGACTCGCTTTTACAGAGGCCAATGATCTGATTAAAGTAATAAAAGATGCACAGGGCAAAGGATATTCGCCATTCAAGGGAGTTAAGAATGAAACATGGGATCCAAATGCTGACGAACGACAATCAAGGTCAGTTCGTTACTTAATTGTGCTTATGAGTGGTGTGCTTGATCAGCTTGCTGAAGTTGTTTCAATGTTTTTTCATGGAGATATTCCAAAGTTGACGGTAGGTCGTGCGTCTTTTACGGTACTACGTGAATTTGCCCGGCATCCCTTTTCCCCTAAAACCAAAATCGTTACGCCAAAGGAATACCGATTTGGAGAATTGCACGCTGTCTTGGTCGAAGTAGTTGAGACAAGCGGGTCCGATAAGCAATGGTTTGAACTTTTGAAACTTTATCGCAACAAATTAGCTCATTTAGGAACATCAATGTTTCCAATTGCGCGGTTTCATGATGATAAAGGGGAATTTTATTCTTTTCTGCCTAAC
Organism: uncultured Gammaproteobacteria bacterium; assembly: GCA_964651235.1. Taxonomy (GTDB): domain Bacteria; phylum Patescibacteriota; class Microgenomatia; order UBA1406; family GWC2-37-13; genus YC2-FULL-38-9. The sequence goes on along the minus strand of CAZYXQ010000085.1, from coordinate 3,008 downwards.
CAGTTTCCTATTTTTCATGAATCGGTAATTTCATTCTCTAATGAAGCAAAAAATGAACCGATGGAGGTTCAGGACAATGCTGAATATGCTAAAGAAAATTACATTCACCAAGATGTTGTTGAATATTCTGAGAAGCTTCTCGAAAAGGTCTATATTGTCATCGATCGCTGCTTTAAAGTGCTTTGTTCAACATACATCGATTTTAAGTCTTTTGATCTTAATGAAAGCGCATTGAAAAGCTTGAAGGACAAAAAATCAAAATATAATTTCAGGTACTTCGATAAATAAATAACTAGTGTTCTGTTTGGTTAGTTGTATACAGTAATATTTACCTTTAATTTTGCTTTTTGAAGAGATCCAATAATATTGCTGCATTCTTAGCCCATGGCATATTAAAATATTCTTAGAAAGAATTAACCAAACAGGACACTAGTGCCGAACGTCCTCATTCACAAAGACACTCGAAACTCGGACTTGTGATGCGGAGCTTTACACTCTTTCAATCCATAATACTTAATTCGGACTACTATCACCCCCTGAGACTTTGGTAGATGAACAACGCAGGATTTGTCAGCAGCTGAAAATAAAAAATTTCGATGAAGTCTTTTTTTGATGTTCTTCCTGCTATCAAGTATCTGGTTGTTTTGATAATCATGCTTTTTTGTAATGCGTAATAGGTATAATGTATAGTGCAGTCGAAGGAGAAGATGAAAAAAGGTGTGCCAATAGGTTTTGATCGAATCACACTTAAAATTTATCCCGACGAACCATATTCCTTATCCAACTGCATCGCACACTCGTATTTCCCGATCCTAATATGCCTTGACAAGCAAAAACAGCTTTCCTATACTCCGCGCATAAAAAAGAAGTTCTTATTAATTCAATATTAATATTCATATGTGGTAGTGATGAATACTAATCCTCTCTTTTTAAAGGAGAAAATGCATGGATCGAGAAGCAATAAGGCTTCAGTTGCACAGTCTTCCACGAAACAAAATACGTTGGTTTGCAGCACGGTGTGTTCTTCGAGTTCTTCCTCTTATGGCATCTACAGGAAATACGTATTCATTTTGGGGACAGGAGTCCCCAAAACACCTTTTCTCAATTTTTCGTGCTATCAACGCGGTTATGTATGCTTCGTTGCCGGTAGCTAAAACTGATTCTGGTATAACAGATGCTGCTGTTTTAGCTGCTGAAGATGCCAGCAAAGCAGTTTACAAGCTCTACGAAGGCACGCACCTAGCTGCCATAGGACGTGCGGTCGTATTGGCTGCTGGTACTGCCAGTACTGTCAACACAGAAGATATCTGTGATTTTGCTGCCTCAGCTGCAGTCACCGCAGCTACCGCTATTGCCCTTTCCAATAGTGTTGTATCCCGCGCCGCAATCTATGTAGCAGTCGACGAGATCTATGCCTTAGACATTGATTTGTTGAAAAATACAACCACAGAAATGGCACCTTGGAATAACCTGTGGTCTGGAATAATATTAGATGACTTTTTAAAACGAAAGAAACATTTTTGCAAAGGACTAATTAATGCAAGTTTTGATTACTGGGAGGATGAATACAATAATTGGTTAAGTGGAAAATTTGACCATCTTAAAATGGAACGTTGTCTTTTGATGTCGAAATCCACAATCAAAGCCGGACCTAATGCAATGTTCACCTATCTCAAATCTGACCTTGTCCATATGGCTGAGGCTCGCGTGGTTTTTCTCGGTGATGGGGAAGCAGGTAAAACATCCTTAATACGAAAACTACATGGTGAAGAAATAAGAGGCGATGAGCCGGCGACACCTCGTGTTGAAATACTCCGCCGACAAGAGCGGATAGGTGAACTAAATGTTTGGACACATTATTGGGATTTCGGTGGACAAGTCATCATGCATGCCACGCACCAGTTTTTTTTACGTGAGCAGTCGGTTTATGTCGTCGTTCTTGATATAAGACGCTCTGATAGTCTGGAATATTGGCTTGACCATGTCCGTGTTTTTGCCTCTGGTGCGCCAACTTTTATTGTTCTTAATAAGGTGGACTCACTTCCTTCAGATATTGAAACTATTCTTCCTTTTGATATAAATGAGATTAGGAGAAATTATAAATTTGCCGAGAAAAATGTATTTCTCTTGTCGTGCAAGACTGGTATTGGCTTGAAGGAATTTGCAAAAGCTTTGCGTGAACGTATTGCCGAAAATCTAGCTCTTCGAGCAGACATGCCATCTCAGTGGTTCGAAGTGAAGGAAGTGCTATCTAGGGAAAATAGAGACTTGATACCACGTGAAAGATTTGATGAAATCTGTAAAGAGAAAGGACTGGTTGGCGATGAAATCGATACCGCACTCAAAATCCTTGATATACTTGGAACAGCAATCTATTTCCCCAAATTATCTAATTCAGATGTTGTGCTTAATCCAGAATGGATCACAAAAGCAATTTACTTTATTATATGGAAAAGTCAGCAACAACAGCTTGATGGGAAATTCGATGTAAAAACACTTCAAATGTTGTTTGCAGAGGGCCGTATTTCTAAAGATTTGGATGTTGAAGTTCCAGACGATAGGTGTGAATTTTTACTTGATTTGATGGAACAATTTAAATTGGCTTTCAAAACAGATTCAGAGCTAGGTATATTTCGTGTGCCTATGCTGGCACCCGTTGAAATGCCGGATCATGGTATTCCGCGCGAAGAAGCTTTGAGATTTGATTTCTCACTTCCATTCCTACCGCCAGGACTTTTCTACCGTTTTATCGCTGAGTCAGGACAAGAACTATACAAGGATATGATTTGGAAAACAGGTGCTGTAATTGCAAGTGAACAAGCCAAAGTGCTTATAGAGTATAGCAACTATCAGCGAAAAATTACCCTTTATGCATATGGTGAGGGGGTGTATGCCGCAAAATATTTGACTAAAATCAGACAGAGGCTAATGCTATTAATCAAGGATAATTATGAAGCGCTTGAATACGATCCTCAAATAATTATGCAACAAGGTGAACGACTTAATTG